>DATKTE010000033.1:0-6275 GCA_035531295.1 Alphaproteobacteria bacterium | reverse complement strand
ATCCAATATATCCAAAAGCAAGGACATATCTTGGCCGTTATGGAGGGTATCTCTGACGACTTCGGATAATGTCATACCACCCCAAGTAATTGCACGATGGATAAGGTAGGGCGTAGGACTATGCGGTTCGGCTCGCTCAAGATATGCGGCTACTTCACCCAATATGGCATAAGCCTGCTCTCGATTCTGGATAGAGCCTGTTAAATATTTCTTATGGGGAGACGCCTTTAGCGTATCTTCTATGTTTGATTTCTGTATCACTTGTTTTTCCCCTCTTCCATGCAAGACATGGCGTGCAAAACGCTGAATGCCATCAATCTTTTCGCGAAGTCTATAGAAAGTAGGGGCTTCAGTGCTTAGATGAACACGAAGCTCTTCCTCGAGCTCTTGCATCATTCTTATTGCAAAGTCACAACTTTCATCCATGTAATGATAAAAAACCGTGGGGGTTTGATCGATGCTTAATGAAACTTTTGCTGGGGAGGGCTGCTTTTCCTCTGAAGTGGCAGTAATTCCTTGGGATTGATTTCTTTTTAAAGAAGCTTCAAGTCGGTTGGCATCATTATAATCTATAAACCGATAGGGCAGTGCAGCGTGATCTGTGGGCATGCTGATGAGAATGCGTTGAGTATCTTCACTGAGGCGTGTATTAAGCCATTCATATGGCACAATTCGGAGTTCATATCCCCCTTTGTTCATCTGTGGATGAATATCTCTCCAAAAACTTTGGGTTAACCTCAGTATAAGTTCTAGCCCTCGTGCGAGGCCTCCTATCCCTTCTAGATATAACCAAGCTTCTGTTAGCCAAGCTGCTACCTGAAGATCTTTTGAACGCATTTTAAGAGCTTCTTGGCAAATGGATGCAACTTTGTCCCAATCAGCTTTTTTAATTTCAGTTTTCCAGACACCTTGCGAGAGTGTCTCATCGTCTTCTCGGCGTGTCTCTCTGATTTGATCATAAACTTCCATATAGCGCAGAGATTCTCCACAAGGAGCTTTCCCAGGGATAGGTTCTAAAAGAAGGGCAAGGTTGGGCTCTAAAGATATACTTGTGGCCATAGTTATCTTCTCGAATTGTTAAGAGGAGGTGCGCGATATGGGAAATAGGGTAAATTCACAGGTGCTCCCATACGTATTCTTTTCTGCTCCATTGGTTTCATTGGTCCCGAAGGAGCTTCACGAGGTTGAGAATCAGCTCTCTTTGGCGTTTCCACGGGGGCTAGCTTAAGGCTTACAAAAAGTATGGCTTGCTGCATGCTGTTGCTATCTAAAGCACAAATGCTGTTACTAGATACCGTATTCGTTAAAGGAACATCAAAACGAAGTGTGATTGGATTCTCATCATTTAAAGAGTCAAAATCAGAAGGTCTGGCTTGATGTATTCTTAAAAGACGAAGGAGTGCCCAAGTTCCAGTATAGGAGAAAGTTGCATTTTCTCCTTGAACGTCGAAATTGGGAATGCTTTCCGCTAATTGGGGTTGGAAGGGGCTATTCAAAGCCCAACGGAACGTCATGCTCACACAATTTCCTTCCCTCCAATAGCCTACATTAGAGGGAGAACGCATGGTAAGGGTTGTATCTTGAGTTGTTAGCTCCCAATCAATAACCGCATTGGCCCCAATTTCTCTTGCCCTATTGACCCTAAATATCGCCTCAAAGGTAAAGGCAGGGAAGGGGACAGTCGAATCTTTAGCCAAGTAGTCTCCAAAGAAATTTCGTACTTTTTCCATCTGTTCGATGAAGGCGAACGCGCTTTTACCTGTCGACCCCAAGTTGCTGGCTTGCATAAGTGAAGCTTTAGCACTCGTTGCTTGGCTATCAAGCATTTCGAAGAAAGCGCGCACATCTTCAGGTTTTGCATCTGGAACTGGATCACATGCATCTTTTACGAAGGGAAATTTGCCGGCCAGATTAAAATTAAAGAATTTTTCTAATTGAGCATAGTTATAAACGGACACATCTCCTGAAAGTTGAACGCAACGCTCATGCAGTTTTTCTTGAAGGTTGACTAAGATCGTCACAAAAAAGTCTTGTGAGATAGAAAGGGCACTCACTGTGCTGGCATACTTTCGACAGGTTGCAAGAGTTACGTCATTGAGGGCGTGTAAAATAAAGTCTTCCAATTTAACGAGCCCGTTGCCGGGTGCTTTTCGTTCGTATCCGCTAAGTGCATTAAGAATCCCCGCCCACTTTGTTACAAGCGGAAGATTTCCTGGCATTCCTTCCTTATTGATTTGTTCAAGAAAAGAAACCAGAGGTCCAGCAAATTCGCGTGCCAAATAATTTATACGGTCACGTTGTAATTCAAGGTAGTTTTTTAACTCGGTTAAGTTAGTGACCCCAAAAGCTTCAAGTGCTGCCAAATTTTTGCCGTCCCACCAGTCAAAGGAATTATCCTTGATAGCATAAGGAGCTTCCTCTGTTAAAATAGCATCAAGCTTTTCTAAAGGGCTATAGGTTTGCGATGTAAGAAGACTTTTAAGCGTGCTGAAAGCGGAGTTAGCATTATTTGCTTTTAAGGCGAATAAAACCTGTTCGAGGTAAGGGGCGGCGGCTCTATAGTTCTGAACTTGAGAAAGCAATGCATCCTCGGGGGAAGTGCTAGATCCTGTTAAAATGTCCGAGCTAAAGACTTCAGCATCTGCAATATAGCGCACAAGATTTTTTGTAAGGCTATCTCGTCCTACCTTTTGAAGAAAGGGTTGTAAAATCTTAGGCATACTTAGAAGACGCGAGCTCATAAAATTATTATAGCTCTGAATTAATTGGACTGCTTCTTGAAGGCGTAAGGTATCCCACAATAAGACAGATCCAATAGGAATAGCCGTTATAATGGTTTTTGCTTCAGTTTGAGCCATGAAGTCCTGACTAAAGAAAATGGCTAAGTCATTTTGCAGACCAAGGATTCCTTCGGAAGGCTGAGCC
The DNA here is from genome assembly GCA_035531295.1 of Alphaproteobacteria bacterium. Classification (GTDB taxonomy): domain Bacteria; phylum Pseudomonadota; class Alphaproteobacteria; order UBA9655; family UBA9655; genus UBA9655. The sequence goes on along the minus strand of DATKTE010000033.1, from coordinate 3,350 downwards.
AATGCCAGACCATTTTCTACAGTAAAGACATTTCCTCCTTTAATGAGAGGAGATGTTAGACTCGCAAGTTTCTTACGAAATTTTAAAAAATTTTGGTCAACTTCTCTGAATAAATCACTGGCAATTGTACTTGTAAAAAAGTTAGAACCCACAATAAGTCTAACTGTATTCTCATATTGAGGTCCAGGATCAAACTGATCTGCATTAAGCCATTCGAGTCCAGGGTTCTTTATGGATGCAATTGTTTCATTAAGGCTTTCAAAGACATCACGCAAAAGATCTGTGTCATAAGCGGTATAATTACGTGTTCCCGTAAATTCATAAAAGCTTGTCATTAAGCGGCCAAGGCCTGGGATCATTTTCTTTGGTTCAAAAGCAGCAAATTGGAACTGGTCAAAAAGTTGGCGTAATTTTACAGATGCATCATCACTGTAACTATCGAAATCAAATATCTTAATGTTTGAACGTGTTAGAGCATCCATATAATAAGTGGTATGGGTGTAGAATGATGCGGGCATGTCATAGTTGAATAGATATTTTATGATCTCCGCCACATCCTTCAAACTAGAGGTCAATCCTAGTTCATTAAATTTAAGAGCAGCAAGCTCAAGAGCTCGCACGCTAACCACATAATTTTGTAAACGGTAAAACTCTGCTATCTCCAGAGGATCAATGCCATTGCTAACCACTTCCGTGATTGGAATTATTGCATTTAAATCAAAAAGCTTTCTGGCTTTATAGGCTAATTGACTTGCCATTGATTTAATAATCACGCGATCATAAGCAAGGCCCATCACATATTTAATCTTGGCATCCAAGTTAGAAAACCATGACGGGGGAATAAATACGTTGGAGAGATGATTGACGCTGATTTGAGTGAGGGTATTAAGAAGAGCTTGGGCTTGTGCATCAAAGGAATGACGACCGATATCTGTGTCTGCATTTTGCCCACTAATCTTTTCTAGAGTAATCTCAATTTGACTTAAAGCGGGGATGAGGTTTATTTTTGCAGTCTGCAGAGTTTCATTGGATCGCAATAGGCCCAGAGTTCCCACAACGGCAGCAACAGCAACAACGATTTTAGCGAGACGCATGGCTGTGGTGTTGCCTAAGACGATCCGTGAAATGGGGCGTGCCAATCCAACTTCTCTAAAAATTTTGCTCTCAAAGAGATTATCTAGGAAATAAAGGTTTCTTGTTTCTTTTTTTTCTTCTTGCCTTAGGATCAAAGAAAGTTCTTGTGAACTTTCTTGATCTGGAGTTGCTCTTTCAAGATGGCTATCACCGATAAAATATATTCCCCTTAAAAAGAAAGACTCGTGATAACCGGAAGGTTTAAAAAGATGATCTGTATAGGTGCGAATGCTACTCTTCAATTGGTTCAGGGTTAGAGGAAATAAGAATACACCATCGCGGTCATCGATGGTTTTACCATCTGCGTAAATTTCTTCTTGAACCTGATAGAGAGAATTGTTAATGGAGGAAAAGGCCTCATCAATCCATTCTGTATCATAGATCGAATCGATAGCATGATTATTTGACCAACCAAAAATATCATGTTTATTGCGGGTAGGGATTGATTTACAAAAACTATCAAAACCAGAGATAAGATCACACTTTGTCACTACGACATAAATCGGTACTCTTAAGCCAGTAAGGTACTGCATCTGCCACAATTTTCCATAAAGATACTCTGCGCGAATCAAAATATCGTCGTGAGAAAGCATATTTTGTCCGTTAATTTCTGAAGCAGGAATCGTTAAAATAACCGCATCTAGAGGTCTTTTTGGGCGATGATGCACTAAAAGGTTTAAAAAGAGTTTCCACTGTTCTTCATCAGAACTTGCTTGTAAGGAGTTTAAGACAATTTTACCATCAAGATCTAAAACAATACCATGATCATAAAACCACCAATCGCAAAGAGGTTTGTCGCCCCCCTCGGTATCAAAACCAGGTCTGCCTATGGGTCTATCAAGAGCTAAGCATCTAAGAGCTGTACTTTTTCCCGCCCCACTCGTTCCAAGTACGGCAACCCATGGAAGTTGATACCTAAATTGAGATCCTCCAATAAAATCATGCATAAGTTTTAAAGCATAAGAAAAAGACTGGCTTAATGGATCTGTGGCAAAATATCCAAAGCGTGCCAAAAATCTTTTGCTTTTTTCTAGTAGCGGAGAGGGTGGCTCTTGAGGGGAGTCTTCCTCACCTTTCTTCATAGCATTTTTGAAAATCAATATGCCAATGACGGCAAAGATCAACGCCAACAAGAGTGCTATGGCGAGGCTCCATGGAAAATAATAAGTCAGCCGTGTCAGACGATCGCTTATCATTGCTTTCCTCTATTCACTCACACCGGTATTGGTGATGATCCTGTTTACGATACGGGCAACATCCGCAGTCGCCGAATACCAAATAATATAAGAAGCTAAAAGATACACAAGACAAATTCCACCAAATACGAAATACCAGTTTCGGAAAGTTGAAAGTTCTTTTGCTTCGCCACCTTCTAAAGTATGAGCATAAGTATCGGGGAAAAGATGGATCTTTTGTTGAAATAAGTAGGGTTCTCTCCGATTAATAAAAGTAAAAAGTCTTTTTCTATAATTTAATAGCTCTCCGCCATCGTCAAAATGACGGTATTTTCCACGAAATCCGAGACCCAATGCGTTCAGATAAAGTACGGCCAAGTCCGTTCTCACTGGATCCATATTTTGCAGTAATGTATCTAATCTTTCAAAAAAGACTTGACCAGCACTGTGGGTGTTATAAAGACGCTGTTCAAGTAAATTTGCTTCCCAATATGGTTTTCCGGGCCAGTCTAAGGTTAAGAAAACTTCATCGGCGAGAGCTACCATGATAAATTGTGCTTCTGCATAATAATTTTCTGCAAAGCTGTTACCGCCAAAACTTGCCGTGACAGCCTGCTTTTCAAGAAAAGTCTTTAATGCAGTGAGAATGAATTCAGCAGTTGCGTTAGGAGAAGCTTCAGCCTCTCCTTCTCGTTCACTCCAAGGTTTTGTAAGTACAAATTTTTTGTGCTTTAAAACCTGCCTATAAAATTCTTCAAAGCATTCGACAATAAAAGTTGTTCGCTCTTTCGCTTTATTAAATCGTGCCACGAATTTCGTTTTCCTTTTTTTTAGTCGTATCTCAAATCTATCCTTTTATGGAAGAGATACTTCTAACTTAATATTAAAATTTTAATCAAATTTTAGTTAAAATCTCGTTAACTTTCGTCCCTTAGCGTTTGTTGGTTTGAATTATAGAGAACAACCTCTAGGGGCCGTGTCAAATCATCGTCGGAAATATTGAAAAGACATAAAATACCTTTTGGATCAATGTAGCGGAGA
>DATKTE010000032.1:0-9886 GCA_035531295.1 Alphaproteobacteria bacterium | reverse complement strand
GACGCCTTAAAGACCCCCCCGTTACCCTGGAAGCCCTCTCAGAATCCTTAAAGATTTCTCGGGAGCGCGTCAGGCAAATTGAAATCCGAGCTTTTGAAAAGATTCAAAAAGCCGTTAAAACCGCAGCCATTCAAAATCGGATGCTAGAATAGGGTTAACTCCCTTCTTGTCTCTTGAAACAAGAAAGAGTAATCTTTTCTTTAATTTAAGGCGTCTCAAAGGGCAAATGCAGGAACTTGATGAGCCAATCCTTTCCGCTAAAAGCATTAAGGACATCGCAGTTGAGCTCAATGTTTCAGAACATGAAGTCATTGAGATGAGCAAGCGTCTCAGCGCGCCGGACCAATCTCTCAACGCCCCCTTAAAAGAAGAGGGCACTGAGGAATGGCAAGACTGGCTTGTTGATGATGACTCAAGCCACGAAATCAAAATTATGGAGCTTGATGAAAGCCGCCAAAAGAATGCGCTTCTGGCAACAGCGATGAAGTCTTTGAATGAGCGTGAGTATTATATTATCCAAGAAAGACGCCTTAAAGACCCCCCCGTTACTCTGGAAGCCCTCTCAGAATCCTTAAAGATTTCTCGGGAGCGCGTTAGGCAAATTGAAATCCGAGCTTTTGAAAAGATTCAAAAAGCGGTTAAAACCGCAGCCATACAAAATCGGATGTTAGAATAGGGTTAACTTAAGGTTAACTCCCTTCTTGTCTCTTGAAACAAGAAAGAGTAATCTTTTCTTTAATTGTTTTAGAGACATCATGTAATGACTCACTGCCTGGTGTCATCCTTGGCAAGAAATGCTTTGTTTTCCAGTGGAAAGCATTAGTATTTCTTGGCCGAGGATCTCTTTGGAATCAGGATCCTCGGGTCAAGAAGCGCAAAGTTCTAGCCTTCGCAAGGACAAGCACTTCTAGCCCAAGGATGACTCGTCTGGGAGGATGGGTGAGTAGTTACGACATCATTGAGGGATTCATTCCATGATCAAAAAGTTTGCTTTTACTTGTCTTGCATTGCTTAGCTTAACCTTAGGCGCTGCTGCTGAACTCCGGATTAATGTGACCGAAGGAACGTTTAAACCCGTTCCCATTGCTATTACCCCCTTTGATGGAAGTGGGGATCCAGAGCTCGCTCGTGTTGGCCAGGATATCACGGACGTTATCATGAATGATTTGGAAAGTTGTGGACTTTTTAAAATCGTCGATCCTCAGGCGCATATTCAATCCGCTCAGGATGTCATGACCGCCCCTCGCTTTGCGGACTGGAAAATCTTGAACGCAGAAGCATTGGTGGGGGGGCTTTTAAAACGAAATGGAAGCAATTTCCAAGTCGATTTTCGCCTCTTCGATGTGTTTACTGAATCTCAGCTGACAGGCCTTTCTCTTGGATCCGAATCGGCTAATTGGCGCCGGGTAGCCCATAAAATAGCTGACGAAATTTATGAGCGCATGACGGGGGATAAAGGTTATTTTGATACGCGCGTTGTCTATATCGCCGAAAGTGGCCCCGAAATGGAGCGTAAGTATCGTTTGGCCATCATGGATTATGATGGAGCGAATCATCAGTTTATTTCAAGCGGGAATACAAGAGTCTTAACGCCTCGTTTTTCCCCAGATCGGACAAAAATTGCCTATGTCGATTTTGGAAGGGATGATAAATCTCCGGCATTGCATATTCATGATCTTGAAACAGGCCAATCCGAGTCACTTTCTTCTGTTGAAGGTCAAAGAATGTCACCTCGCTTCTCGCCTAAGGGAGATCACTTGATCCTTGCCAGCGCGAAGGGTGGGGCTACGACTCTTTACAAAATGGATCTAGCAAGTAAAAGAATGGACAAACTAACATCCTCATCAGCCTCCATTGATGTATCCCCTTGTTATTCACCTGATGGATCAAAGATCTGTTTCATCTCAGACAGAGGAGGCAAGAATCACATCTATGTGCGCGATGCGACGGGGGGAGAAGCCACACGCATTAGCTTTAGCCAAGGCATATACGATAACCCCGTTTGGTCTCCGCGAGGTGATTTAATTGTATTTACCCGTCTAAATAGGGGTACATTTTATATTGGTGTGATAAGCCCCGATGGGTCAGGAGAGCGGATGCTTGATTCTGGGTATCTGCTTGAAGGTCCGACTTGGTCGCCAAATGGACGCGAAATTATGTATACTTGCCAACCCAGTCGCGGAAGTAAAGTTGGCCTCTGTAGCGTCGACATTGTAGGATTTAACAAGAGAAAAGTCCCCATTCCAGGAGAAGGATCTTATCCTACATGGTAGCTCTTGATCCTTATCCTTCAATAGGTTATAGTGGGGTTCACGGTGTCTAAAGTCTTCGGACTTGGCATAGGGCGAAGGACATCAAAAAAAAGATACAATTTTAATATTTTTTTAATGTTCTCCCGCTAAAGTGGGCGAATGAAAACTAAAAAAGGAGATAAAAAAAAATGCGTTTAACAATTACAAGCCTTCTCGCAGCATCAGCTCTTGCTCTTACTGCTTGCGGATCATGCGTCGAAGAATGCGTCGATGTTTCTGGTCAAGGTGGACCACTCGCCGCAGCAGAAGCTGAAATAGCTGCTGAAGCCTGTATCCCTGGATCAGTTGCTGACTTCGTAGACAACGTCGGTGACCGTGTGTTCTTCGACTTTGACAGATCAGCTGTCCGTCCTGAAGGACTGGAAACATTACAGCGCCAAGCTGCATGGTTGAATACCTATGCAAATTACGTTGTAACAATCGACGGTCATTGTGATAACCGTGGAACTGTTGAATACAACTTGGCACTTGGCGAACGCCGTGCGAACGCAGCTAGAGAAAAGCTCATCGCATTTGGTGTTAACCCTGCACGTATCAGAGTTGTTAGCTACGGTAAGAACCGTCCAATCGTTGAACAAGATGGCAGCGAATGGGCTTACCAACAAAATCGTGTTTCCATCACTGTTTTGGACCAATAAGTTTAGTCAACTAAAGTTGACTGAATCTAAAGAAAACACCACCCTTTGGGGTGGTGTTTTTTTGTGGGCATTGGCCCTTGCGACTCACAATAGCGTGGCCCTCGCCTCACACGGTTACCGCATTTCAACTCGAAATAATACCAATTCAACGCTTAGGTACCTATGTTTCTCAAATATCTCCTCTTGCATAAGAAAAGCGAATGGGCTAGGGGTGAGAGAGGTCAATTCCACTTGAAGATGGGACATGATGTCTAAACGCCTCCCTTTAATTCTTGACTGCGATCCTGGCATTGATGATTTCATTGCCATTTTGATGATCCTTGCCGCGCCTGAAAGATTCAACCTTTTAGGAATTACTGTCACGGGAGGGAATGTCTCCTTAGACCATACGGCCCAAAACGCTCTTAAAGCCTGCGAACTTGCGGGACGGCCAGATATCAAGGTTTATGCGGGATGCCCCGCGCCTATCCTACGGCAACTCCAGGTTGAGGAAGAAGTTTACGGAGAAACTGGATTGAAGGGAGTTCAACTTCCTAACCCAACGATGGCTTTACAAACCACTCATGCCGTTGATTTTCTGATCGATACGCTCATGACTTTCCCTCAAAAAGTAACCCTTGCCACGACTGCTCCTCTTACCAATGTGGCGATTGCAATCGTCAGAGAACCCAGAATTTTGGATAACATTCAAGAGATCGTCACCATGGGTGGATCCATGAATCTTGGAAACATCACGCCTGCTGCTGAATATAACTTTTATGCAGACCCGGAGGCGGCTCATATTCTCTATACCTGTGGGAAAAAAATAACGACCATTGGACTTGATGTGACCCATCAAACTGTTACCTCTTTAGAATGGTTTTCTCAACTCGATGCTTTAGAAAACCCTGTTGCTCATACGCTTGCTACAATGCTTCGTGCTTTTTATAAATATGATATGAAGAATTTTGATCTTGAGGGGGGTGCCCTTCATGACCCTTGCGTCATTGGCTACCTTTTAGACCCTTCCCTTTTTAAAGGAAAGGATGTGCACATTGAAATTGATACATCTTTTGGGATTGGACGTGGGCGGTCCATTGTCGATTGGTGGCACAAACGTGACTTGCCTATTAATTCCCATGTCTTTAATGAGGTCAACGTGAAGGGGTTTTTTGACAGGCTAACTGATCTACTAGCCCGTTATGAAAATCCCAGAGGGGTAAAAGCATGAAAAAAATCCCCCTGATTATGGACTGTGACCCGGGCCTTGATGATGCTATTGCCCTTCTGCTTGCTCTGGCATCCCCTGAGGAAATCGAGCTTCTTGGCGTGACAACTGTTGTAGGGAATGGACCCGCTCAGCAGACACAAGAAAATGCACGCCGCATATGTGAGCTTGCAGGAAGGCTTGATGTAAAGGTATTTCAAGGCTGCCCACGCACTTTTTTTGCGAAACTTTCGGGTTCTACTTATTCAGCCACCGATATCCATGGAGAGACTGGCTTAGGAGGATGTAAGCTACCTGCGCCTTCTCTACCTCTTCAGCCCCAACACGCGGTTAATTTTATTATCGAAACGCTTTTAAATGCCTCGGAAAAAATAACGTTAGCTCCTTCTGGATCCCTTACAAACATTGCATGTGCCCTTATAATGGAGCCACGCATTAAGGAAAAGATTGAAAAGATTGTCCTTATGGGGGGGGTTATCGGCCTTGGTAATATCACCCCAACAGCAGAATATAACTTTTATTGTGACCCTCAAGCTGCTTATGTCGTCTTTATGTCTGGAGTCCCGATTGTCATGATGGGACTTGATGTCACCCGTCAAACCCAAACTTCAAAAAAATGGCTAGATATTATTAAGGCCATGGAGACTCCTGTTTCCCAAGCGATTATCGATATGCTATCCTACTACCACCGGCCGGATGCAATCCTTGAGCCCGGTGTTACAGGAGGGGTCTTACATGACCCCAACGTCATTGCTTACCTTTTAAAACCCGATCTCTATCAGGGACGTCACGCCTATGTCGAAATTGATATTTCTTCAACGATTATGGCGGGCCGTTCAACGGTCGACTGGCACAAAAAACTAAGTTTTAAGCCCAATGGGCTTGTTATTGATCAAGTCGATGCTGCTGGATTTTTCGATCTTCTTACGGAACGCTTGAGACGCTATACTCATGTTAAAAAAGAGGACAACACGTGCGACCAGCGTTAGCCATTGAGCCCACTTCCCTCCCCGTTCACGCGACCGGCTTTATAGAAATCGATACAAAGGCCATTGCTCATAATTACAAAACCCTTCAATTAATGATGCCTCAAACGATTTGTGCTGCTGTTTTGAAAGCCAATGCTTACGGCTTTGGGATAAAAGCTGTGGCTCCTGTATTGAGAGATCAAGGATGCCAGGCATTTTTTGTAGCTCACCTTGAAGAAGGTCTTTTCCTCAGGGATCTTTTAAAAGAGCCACAGATCTATGTTCTATCAGGTATTCTTCCCAAAACAGAGAATCTTTTTGTTGAGAATTCCCTTATTCCTGTTCTGAATGATTTTGAGATGGTCAAAGCCTGGGCCAAAGAAGCACAAAACCGGGGAAAAAAACTCTCCTGCGCTCTTCATTTTGACACTGGAATGCATCGCTGCGGATTCGATCAGAAAGACGTGCTAACCCTCCTTGAAGAGCTAGACGTCATAAAAGCTTTTGATGTCCACTTTGTGATGAGTCATTTAACCTCTTCTCACGACGCTGATCATCCCATGAATAGTCAACAGAAGGCATCCTTTGATAAGTTGCGTCTTCATTTCCCAAATGTCAAAGCCAGCCTTGCAGACACAGGTGGAATTTACCTAGGCACATCCTATCATTATGACTTGGCACGCCCTGGAAAAGGTCTTTTTGGTCTCTTTTTACCCCCCAAAGAAGCGGTGCCCCTTCAGCAGTGCATCAAACTGTTAGGCCGTATTCTCCAAATACGCAATGCTTACAAGGGGGAAACGGTTGGCTATGGTGCAACCCATACCTTAACACGCAATTGCAAGCTCGCAACCCTCGGCGTGGGTTTTGCAGATGGCTATAACCGACGCCTGAGTAATAATGCTCATGTGACTATCCAAGGCCATAAAGCCCCTGTAGTGGGTCGTATTTCTATGGATTATACTGTCGTTGATATCACTGACATCCCAGAATCTCTCTGTCATGTGGGAGGATGGGCAGAGCTTGTGAACGAAACCATCACCTTAGATAAGCTTGCTGGTTCTATTGATATTATCTCTCGGGAGCTTTCCACAGGTTTTGGTCATAGGCTTCATCGGATGTATCGGTAGGCGTAAATGGATTATCATAGCAAAAAATTTAAATTGAGTGGGGCATTATGGTAAAAGTTTTATTCGTCGATGATGAGCCCGATATTGAACTTTTAACCAAACAAAAATTTCGTAAACAAATTGCAAATGGTGATTTCGACCTTTTGTTCGCGCAGAACGGACAGGATGCTTTAGATCTTATAAAGAGAGAACCCGATATCGCTGTGGTGGTTTCTGACGTCAATATGCCTGGGATGGATGGCCTTACCCTTCTCGACAAACTCAAAGAAGTTAGCCCCGCTACAAAAACCATTGTTGTCTCCGCCTATGGAGATACAAAAACATTGCGTTCTGCGATGAACAAGGGTGTCTTTGATTTTGTTACAAAACCCGTTGATTTTAAAGAGCTAGGTGACGCAATTCAGCGAACCATAGCCCAGTATGAGCTTCATTCCACCTCACTTTATACGTATCAGCACTTACTCGCAAAGAGCTTTCCTAAAGGGGTTGACCTCTATTATCCAAAGGGAAAAAATATTATGTTGTGGGATGCTTTCATCTTAAATTCACAGATTATAATCATCCTGGGCATTTCCGTACTCTCTTCCCCTATTCCCCTTGGAATTGCTGTAAGTTCAACGCACGCTGTTTTGAAATCATCGTTACAGATAGATCTAAACTTGTCTTTAGAGGAATTTCAGGAAAAGTTATCCAATATCAACTCTTCCTACAAAGCGCATGTCTTCATTGGACAGTACCATAAGGAATCCCATAGCTTTGCTTATAAAACAAATGGGGAATTTAAAGCAAATCACATGACAGCAGCGGGACGACTTTCCGTCGCCCCCTCTCAAACTGCTCTCCTCAATGTAGGGGATGTGATAAGCCTTGAGAATCTTCAGTCTATCTCTCATCTCTCAATCATACGTCTTCAGGAGTTTTGAGATTCTACCAATTCCTTTTTAAAAACAACCTCATGGCGAAGTTGCCAAATTCCGAAAAGGTTTGTGAGCAACAACAATCCTCCTGAAAGACTCATTACAGTTACGGCATGGCATTGGTCTAGAAAGGAAAATCCCACAAAAGCAAAGGTTGCAAAAACAAAATAAAGCCTCCTCCCCCATCTTGGGAAAAGCCAACGCACAGCTTTATCTCCTACTGCTAGATAAGCAATAATCGTCGTATAACCTGCAATAAACAGAAGGACGGCCATAAAAATATCCACATGAGGGAAATATTGAGAGAATGCACTGGATACCGCATGACAAGCTTCGACGTCCACTTTCCAAAAGCCTGTCACCAGAACCACAAGAACACTCATGGTACAAACCAAAGCATCCGTTGCAACACCAAAAATTGACAGACAAGCTTGTGTCGCTGGATCTCTGGCTTGAGATTCACTTTGAATAATGGAATCATAACCAATGCCTAAATCCCCAGAGTAAACAGCTCGTGCTGTTCCCAACTGAAGAGCAGCCATCATAGTACTTCCAGCAAATCCCCCAATAGCGGCGTGCCCAGTAAAAGCAGTCTTGAACACGTCGACTAAAATTGCGGGAAGATCAATAACATGAAGAGCAATAATATATAAACATAACCCGATATACCCGATAATAAAGGGTGGCATCAATGCCGTTGAAATATTAGCAAGACGCCGAATCCCCCCAAATCCTCCGTACAACGTCAAAACAAGAACAAAAATTAAAACAATGGCCCTATAGTCTGGCGAAACATCAGCTAAAGCATCCGTGACTACGACAAATTGTGAAATCTCAACCCCATAAATCGCAAGAAGCGAGCAGTAGAGAATGGGAACATAACGTGATAAGGTCCTATTTTTAAAGGCTTTTCGTAAGTAAACCATGGGGCCGCCGTGATGACCGCCTTGCCCATCATCAATACGGAATTTCATGCCTAAGTAAATCTCAGCATATTTAATGAGAGTTCCACAAAAGGATGCAACCCATAGCCAAAAAAGGGCGCCTGGTCCCCCTAACTTCACAGCTGTGATTACGATCACAATGTTTCCAAGGCCTACCATGCCGCCCACTGAGGCAAAGTAAACGCGGAATGGGCTGATGCCATCCCCCCCTTCCGATGATTTCTGTACGGCTTTAATGGTTCTTATGGGGTGGGCAAGGACCTTGAGTTGGTAAAAACCAGAACGAAAGGAAAAATAAACTCCCGCTAAAATCACAACAGTAAAGCCAATATAACTCCAATAAAAGGATTCAATTGCGCTTAAATAACAAAAAAATGGATCAATGATACACATGTCAAAGCTTTCTCACCTTAGTTGAATAAAATAAAAAATAATAAAATGGGGAAAAACAGAATGGCGCAGCTTAGCCGCGCTTATTAAGAAAAGCAACTTTAGAGAAAGCGATGGTTGAGATAAAAGTCAAAAAATTCTCCTTGAGACTTTTAGGTTGTGCTTAATGATAATTTAAGGATGCTTTACAAATTGTCAAGGGGGGAAGTTTTCATACTTCATAATACTCCAAAACTAGGGCATTTCGGAAGAGGCAGCTACTTTTATCGATTGCTCACCCTCGCTTTTTGTGAGAGTAACCCTAACGACTTAAGCGAATAGAGACGGCAGATTTATTGAATTTCTTATCCAGGATTAAATTTCTATTTCACATTGATAAATTATTATGCTAAGGGATTCAATTAGCGTATTATATTAATATATAATTTATTATTTAGTTTTTGGAGATATGCGAATGAATATTATTTATTTTGGTGTTACAATTTTTGCGTTACTGATATCAAGGGAAGCTTATGCCATGGAGGAACTTGAGAATATCTTTAGTTCTCAAAGAAGTGTATCTCGTACACCATCCCCTGAACAGCCCATGGCAAATGAAAATAATGAACATTCATCTGCATCTTTAATCGAACATAATCTTAAAATTGTAATGAATAATAAAATTTATATACAATCCACTCTAACACTTCCTTCTCCAGAAATTATTCTTGGCTTATGCGAGACTGCGAAAAGTAAATCAGATCTGAGCGCAGTTCAGAAGATTAATATTGATCATAATTATGCGGGAGCTTATATGCATTTAGGTGACTATGGTAAAGCTGCGCATGCTTTTCGAAGAGTTTTAGAAGAAAAGACCTTAGAAGGAAATTTCGTAATCGAGGGACGTGAACGTTTTCTAACCATTGCTCACTTATCCGGCCTATTAAAAGCACAATCACAAATGAATGAAGCCATTCAAGCGGGCAAAGAGGCTTTAGAAGTGAAAGATAAAGAGGGTCGCATTGTCGTGAGAGGTCTTGCTCGAGTGGGGGCCTTCTGTGAATTGGCTGATGAGTTAGCTAAAGTTGGGCGACATGAAGAAGCCTCAATCTACTATTATAAAGCTTTAAAGGCAAAGAATGAACGAACTTGTTTTTTATTAAGAGATGCAAAGCGAAAAACTACCCTCATGGGCTTATCAGGCGTGTTAACAAAACTGGACAGGGAACAAGAAGCGAATGAATTTATTCAAAAAGATGCCGATTTTTTTCATTCTAGAAGTTTTCAAATATTAATACATGCAATAAAAGAAGAAGGAATATTTGTAGACTTAAATTGTCTAAATAATCAACAAATAAACATAGATGAACAACAATATAGGGGAGAAGATATAAATGAATTGAT
>DATKTE010000031.1:0-3398 GCA_035531295.1 Alphaproteobacteria bacterium | reverse complement strand
TTTTTCTTCCCAACCATGGACAATATCCTCATTTATTTTACGAGCTCTCATATCTACTCTCATTTATTTTTAGTTCATTAAGAACTTTTCTGTTTTCGTCCATTCTTTTCATATTCTTTAATATTGAAGAGTGACTTTTTTCTTTAGGTGCTCGTTTCCTTGATTTTCCCATTGTTAAATTATTTTTTACCAAACTTTTGTTTCCACAACGCTTTGACTGCCTTATCAGCTCCAAAGAATTTCCAGAATATCCAGTATCCTAAGAGTATGAATCCCCATAGTCCCACGAGCCAAGTTGCGTTAGATCCGCAATCATCCAATTTACCATAAGCAAATATAACAATAAATACGTTAAAAATTTGCAACCATGCCTTTTTTAGCCAAGGTAGAGCAGTTTCTTTTGCCCATTTTTTAATTTTTTCCAAAAGTTTTTTCATTTTTTATTGATTTTATTTTATTTATTCAAGAAAGTTTTGTATATTAGCCTACATTATTCATTATTAATTTAAAATTTATATGCGTATGAAATCAATTAAAGTATCAAAAGAAACAGCAAAGGTTGTTCTTAAGCAATTAAAAAAGAACAAAAAAGTAAGAGCGGCATTCGAACTGCAGAAAATTGCGGCCAGTAATTCCCTTATGGGGATTAAAGAGTCCATACCTGCAGCTGCACCCGTATCTACAAAACCCAGGGCCACAAAACCCAGAGCAACTACCCGGCGAAGAGGTACCCGAAAAACAACAGAAGAGTCTAAGACGGCTATCCTGAAGTTAAAGGACGCTCTTCGTACCAATGGTCCAATGACAATGCCTCAACTTACAAGGGTGTTGTGTCCCCATGGAATAAAGTCTGGCAGAAAATACAGGCGTGAATATGGATTCATCGATAACCATGTGCTCCAGGGAACCTTTACAAAAGAAGATGGATTGGTAACACCATATCAAGTACCATCATATTCATTCAAGTAAAGCAAGCAAACAAAAAGTAAAAGGGAGCTGTTTGGCTCCCTTTTTTTATGTGTTTATTTTTTTTCTTCTTCTTCTTCCTCTTCAGGCTCTCCTCCGAGATCTAAATCTAATTCCTCCTCTCCGGGTGCTCCAAACTCTCCTTCTGCTCCAAACTCTCCTCCGCCAAGGTCTCCACCTTCTTCACCGAATTCTCCGCCTCCACCAAGGTCTCCACCTCCACCGAAGTCGAATTCTCCACCTCCGCCGCCGCCGCCGAGGCCGCCTCCACCGAAGCCACCACCTTCTTCACCAAATCCGCCGCCTTCAGCTCCCATTCCTTCACCTCCGCCGCGAGCTTTCATGATCTTAGCGTATGCTGCAGCGAGTTTTCTGATTTGCTCTCTTCTCTCTTTCTTGTATTTAATATTGAGTTTGATTTCACCCTCTGTCATCTCCATGAATTTTTCAACAAGGAACTTTGGATCAAAGTAATTCTCTTCTCCTGGTGTTCCGTCTGAATTAACAGTTGGTTGGGTGATACCCATCAAAGTTGTTATGGTTGCTGCAGATTTTTCTGCAAGATCTCTCTCCTTTGCCATCGTGAAGAGATTCTCCTCATTGAAATCAAGACCAATAACCGATCTTAACGCTTCATCATCCATCAATTGAGGGTGTTTGATAGCAAACTGGATCCAAGTAGGTTTAAGTATGATCTCTTGGAAAATGGCACGGATCCTGTTGATGAAATTCTCAAATCTCATTTCCTCTCTCTGTACTCCTTCTGCGTTAGATGTCCAGGTTGATTGGCCACCACCATTTGGATCATTAGAGAATCTGCTGTTAGGTACTTTAGTCTCTATAATGAATCGCATCCAGAAGTAATTAAGGGCTTCTGTGTTGGATAGGTCGTAACCCTGTGGTTGGAATCCATCAATCTCAGTCTGAACTCCTTCTCTCGTTGGGATTAAGAATTGTTTTGCGAATGGAAACTGAACCTGACCGTTGTAGTTTACTTCTCCTGATTGGTCATCAATGGTAAGTTCTTCTTTATACATACCTCTCAGTTCTGAGAGACGGGTCCTTGCTTTCGCTTCTGATTGTGTTCCAATAGGAACAAGTATCTTTACTCTCATCTGAGCGTTCCATACGTTCCAGATGATCCTTGAATTTTCAAGTGTTCTAAGCATGTTAAAAGAACGCACCAATCTCTCAACGTAAGAGAGACGGGAGATGAAGTTACCTCTTGCCCATGATATGTATATAAGGTTGGAGTCTAAAAGCTCTCTCTGGCGCTCTGAATCACCTCTGTACTGTATCCATACTCGGTATTCTTTGCCATCTTCATCCTTACGGATCTCAGGTTCAAGGGATACTGGGTCAACTTCTTTGAATCCAATAACGTTCTTTGCATCTTCATCATCTTCACCAACGTAGATTATTTCAAAGGAAAGGAACCCATCGATGAGGAATTTTTTGCAGTAGTGCCACGCATCGTGGCCCTTATTAAAACCAAATGCAAAATAAACCTTTTTGAATGCTTCGTTGAGGTCATCTACAATCTCCCTGGCTTTATCTTGTTTTAAAACTGCTTTTAGGTCTTGGGTATTTGGGTAGCCAAAGTAGTTACTCTGGTCGTAGATGATTGTTTCGTCTGCAATTACTTCAAGGACGTGTTCGATCTCACCGTTCATTGCGAACTTACGAAGGAAATCTCTACGCGTTGGGTACTCTTTGTCATAGAACGCAATGAATTCTTTCTGACCGATATCAATTCCCATATACTGACCTTGCTGATAGTAAAGGCCATACATTGAGTCCATTTGGGCCTCAGCAACACCAATAGATTTGGATTGTTGAAGGATCTCGTGATCCCACTTCATACCAAGGGCACCAAGGTATCGTATATTTCTTTGGATACGTGATATAAAACCAGATGACTTTTTATCAAGCGTACGTAAAGTGAATCCGCTCATGAATTTTCTAAGTTAATTTATTTATATATTCTTAAGAGATTTACGGTGATGAACCAAACCCCAGGGTGTAAATTCTTTGCCACAATGTTCACAGATTATTCTCTTAACTCTTTTACCTGCCTCACTTAATTTTTTCTTTGTTTCTTCGTCAAGTGGTCTTCCCTTTAATGTTTTTGAAATTTTTTTCTTTGTTTCTTCATTTCTTTTTTTTCCAAAATAATGATGGTTTTTACCGGCCGTAATTCCCTTTCGATTCTCTGAAATTTTATCTAATGTTTCTTGTGTGTGGTGTTTTCCCCAAAAAGGATGTTTTTCACCAGCCTGCACTCCAGTACAAGCAATTCTTAATTTTTCTTTCTTTTCTTCCGGACAAGGTTTTCCTTTTAGCGCTTTACTTATTTTTTTTCTTGTTTTAGGTCCATGGGTCGCCCCATTGTACCCCCAACCACCTTTCTCATTTACATTGTAACCGTAAGG
>DATKTE010000030.1:0-7388 GCA_035531295.1 Alphaproteobacteria bacterium | reverse complement strand
TGATATTAGAACGTGTCAAGCTTGGGCTGAAACCCATAGGGGAACAGTCAATTATGAGCCCGCGAGTGCACGCTGCCTGGATCTTCAAAATTGTAGGGACTATCGATCTTCTAATGAAAACACCTGGCGGGAATGTGTGTATAGAGCTGAAGAAAGCTTTACTCGTCAAATGAGTGGACAGCATACTCTGCCCGTCGAAGCTCCTTTTGGACCAGAAAGTCCCATAGTAACGGAGAATTCAGATTCTTTTTATGAAAATAGAACCGGTAAAGGTTTCTCCTTTGATGATGCTGCACAAGGTGATTAATTCTTTTGTATCTTATAATTGTTAAGAAAAATGAACTGACCTTTAATCATAAGTTTATTCAGGGACGTAAATGCCTGGATGACAGGATAGGAAGGTCAGTTTATTTTTTTGGTTTTTTAATTCCTCGATATTCCAACAAACCTCATAGGGGATTCAGTCCCACTTTCAATTTTGAGAGGACACGCTAAAGTATACGCTCCAATGGGGGGTAGTTTTGAAGCGTTTGCTATATTTTCCACAATATATTTATCCGCACCCAGGATCAATTTATGTACAAGAAAGCCATCCTCGGGTCGATCGGGCGAAAGCGTATCGATTCCCAAACCAACAATGTCTCGCTTGAGTAAAACCTGTGCCGCATCAATTGAAACACTTGGAAAGACAAGATTGTTGCGATATTTTTTCGGTGTCGCCCAGTACGTCTCCCATCCGGTATAAACAATCACAAAACACCCTGGCGGGATCTTTCCATTTTGTTTTTCAAATTCCCCAATATCTTGGACGCTCAAAAAATATTGTTCATGCATGAGATTTGAGACATTAATAACAATGCAGGGAGCGATGAGTTCGCGCAAATCCAGATCATTTATACAGCGGCCTCCTGGAATAAAATGAGCAGGGGCATCTATATGTGTTCCCATTCCAGCCTGCATGCGGATATCATTGGTGCGTACTTGATAGGAAGCGTGAGGATCATAATCACCCCTTAAGTCATGTTGAAAACCACATCTGCCATCCCAAGAAGGAATGCTTGGGCTTAAAGTATGAGATAGATCAATGAAGGTGAGGTCTTTAAAGGGCATGGGTAGCATAAACATCACGCTTTCCAACCTGGTGCTCTTGTAAACTCGCCACCCAATCTAAACTTTTGATCATGGTTTGATTGATAGCTTCATAATGTTGCTGCATTAACTTTTCCGTCTCATTGTATAAATAGTCTCCATTGTTGCCATAAAGCGCATAATTGCAAATATTTTTCTTGTTTCTGAGCCTGAAGAAGGAGTATATAGATCTCTAATGTGATTTTGAATTAAAAGATCACAAAATCCTCACGCAGAGCGATCCCTCCGGTGGTCTTGTGACCCCTTAGCTCTGCGGCGGTTCAACTGGAGAAAGGACACTTTATTATGATGCCAACATTTTCTATGCGCCAGCTGTTAGAAGCCGGCGTTCACTTCGGACACCAAACACGTCGCTGGAACCCTAAAATGGAGCCCTATTTGTATGGGTCACGTGGAGGGATTCATATCATTGATCTGCAACAAAGCGTGCCCATGTTACACCATGGCTTACAAGCGATTCGTGATGTTGTAGCTGGCGGAGGTCGTGTACTTTTTGTGGGCACAAAACGACAAGCTTCCCAAATTGTTAAAGATGCTGCTTCCTTGTGCGGTCAATTCTATGTGAACCACCGTTGGCTTGGTGGTATGTTGACAAATTGGAAAACAATTTCTCAGTCCATTAAACGTTTACGTGAACTTCAAGAGCAATTTGACCAAGGCGTTCATGGTTTTACAAAAAAAGAACTTTTGACTCTAGAGAGAGAACGCAACAAACTCGAGCTTTCTTTAGGTGGAATTAAAGACATGGGAGGAATCCCCAGCATTCTTTTTGTAATCGATACCAATAAAGAAGATATTGCTATTAAAGAAGCCAACAAGCTTGGCATTCCAGTGGTTGCGATTGTGGATAGCAATTCCAACCCAGATGGAATCGATTTTATCATACCTGGAAACGATGATTCCCAACGCGCCATTGAACTTTATTGTACGCTTGTATCCGCATCTGTCTTAGATGGATTGCAGGCTGAAATGAAATCTTCTGGCGTCGATTTGGGGGCAGCTCGAGAGGTAACAGTTACCGTTGAAGAAGAACCCTTTGTTGAGCCTGAGGCTATAACAGAAACGATTGTTGTGGAAGAGAGTGTCGCAGAAATCGCCCAAGAAAATCCTTCAATAGAATTAAAAAAGGAGTAAGTTATGGCAGATATTACCCCTCAACTCGTGAAAGAGCTGCGTGAAAAGACAGGCGCAGGAATGATGGACTGTAAAAAGGCTCTCACCGAAACGCATGGTGAAGTAGAAGCTGCTATTGATTGGCTCAGAAAAAAGGGACTTGCGGCTGCATCTAAGAAATCGGGTCGTGTTGCAGCTGAAGGACTTGTAGGTGTTTTTTGTGAAGGATCACAAGGAGCCATTATAGAAGTCAATAGCGAAACTGATTTTGTGGGCCGTAGTGAGCATTTTCAAAATTTTGTTCGAAACGTAGCCAAACTAGCCTTGACTGCAAAAGGAGATTTAGAGGCTTTGAAAAAAGCTGTTTATCCTGATTCTAAAAAAACCGTTGAAGAGGAACTCACCCATCTTATCGCTACTCTTGGCGAAAATATGATGTTGCGGCGAGTAGGTTATTTGGAAGTTTCTGAAGGCGTTGTGGTGCCTTATATTCATAATGCCGTAGCGCCGGGGCTTGGACGTCTTGGTGTTCTGACCGCACTTGAATCTTCTGCATCCAAAGACAAGCTTGAAGCTGTTGACAAACAAATTGCTATGCATGTGGCTGCTGCTCAGCCTATTGCGCTTAACATTGAAGCCATTGATCCTGCCGAGGTTGAGCGGGAACGTTCTATTTTTCGTGAACAAGCGCTTGCCTCTGGGAAGCCTGCAGAGTTTGTCGATAAGATGATTGAAGGTCGCCTTCGCAAATTTTATGAGGAAGTTGTCCTTGAAGAGCAAGTGTTTATCATAGACGGCAAAACACGGGTAAAGGATATTGTTGCCAATGCTTCAAAAGAGCTTGGTCAACCTGTTAAACTTACAGGCTTTATCCGTTATGCTCTCGGTGAGGGAATTGAAAAAGCTGAATCTGACTTTGCAGCTGAAGTTGCTGCTCAGTTGGAGAAATAGCTCTATAATCCGTCGTGTGAGAATTAAGAAAATCTTGGTGAAGCGAAAGCTGAGCCACAGATTTTCTTAATAGTTGGGGCCCAACCTTGTTTTCGCGAAGGGGAGGAGCCAAAGTTAAGTTGGTTCAGCGCCTCCCAGGACTGGATATCAACTCCGGGTTAAAGCCAGAGGGCTAACGCTCCCACGAAAAGAGGCTTGCGAATGGCTTCTAAATTTAGGGAAGATGTCTTTTTATTTTGTCAGTATCCAGTCGTGATTAGTGGAGAAAATCTTATGAACCCATCAAAAAAACCTCTCTACAAGCGCGTTTTGTTAAAACTGTCTGGTGAAGCCCTGATGGGAGATCAGCCCTATGGGCTTGATTCCTCCACCATTGAACGTATCTGTAACGAAATTAAAGAAGTGTATGAGATAGGTGTTGAACAAGCAATCGTTGTGGGCGGTGGGAATATCTTTCGGGGGCTCAAAGGTGAAGAGCAAGGGATTGAGCGCACAACTTCAGATCAAATGGGAATGCTTGCCACCATTATGAATGCGTTGGCCTTACAAAACAAGCTTGATCAAATGGGAATTGACACACGTGTCATGTCCGCCATTCCCATGCAAACTATCTGTGAGCCCTATATTCGTAGAAGAGCTGCACACCATATGGAAAAGGGCCGCATCGTTATTTGCGCTGCGGGCACAGGGAATCCTTACTTCACTACAGATTCTGCGGCTGCTTTACGAGCATCCGAGCTTAATTGCCAAGTTCTGATGAAAGCCACAAAAGTTGATGGTGTTTACAGTGCAGACCCCATGAAAGATAGGGATGCAATCTTTTACCCAGAGCTTAACTATCAACAAGTCTTAACAGAGAATTTAAGAGTTATGGATACAGCAGCCATTGCCTTGGCCAGGGAGAGTCAAATTCCCATTATGGTCTTTTCTATCCAGAACCCTCATGGGATTATGGATGCGCTTCAAGGAAAAGGCCGTTTTACAGTGATTCGGTGAGATTCTGAGAGTAAGTAACTTCTGGCAGAAGAAATTAATAAGCTTGGCGGAACGCATTATAATGATAAAGGATCCCGGATTAATAAAGGAAAAGTCTAAGGATTTTCAAGAGATTAGATAAAAAGACCATGAATGGTCTGAGAGATTCCTTAAAAGTCTGAAGGGAAAGTAGTTACTCAACTCCTCCCATAAAGGGTAATGGAAACCACATCTTGAGATTTTTTAAAAATAAAGGTAGTCTTACTTTCATTATGAAAATGCGGAAGATCATTATTTTTTTCCCCTCATTCACCAAAAATGAGTATAGTCAAAAAGCCAAACACATGAAGAGGTGCTCGTGACCAAGGAAATCGTCTCAGGATTAAAAAAGCGTATGGAAGCAGCATTTGATGCTGTTCATAAGGATTTCTCTGGTTTGAGGACTGGCCGCGCTTCTCCCACTCTTCTTGAATCGGTGACAGTGGATGCTTATGGAAGCCGGATGCATATTAACCAAGTAGGCAATATTAACGTTCCTGAACCCAGACTTTTAACAGTTCAAGTGTGGGATGCGGGCTTAGCTCCGGCTGTTGAAAAAGCCATCCGAGATGCGGGACTTGGTCTCAACCCTTCTACCGCTGGAACGGTCATTCGTGTTCCCCTTCCTGAACTCAGTGAAGAGCGTCGTAAAGAACTCGTAAAAGTTGCAGGCAAATATGCTGAACAAGGGCGTGTTACGGTTCGTAACATCAGGCGTGATGGCATGGATCAGATTAAAACGCTGGAAAAAGATAGTCATATTTCTGAAGATGATTCTCATCGGCTCGCGGAAGAAGTGCAAAAAGTGACAGATGAATTTATTAAAAAAGTGGATGAAGCTCTCTCCCACAAAGAAAAAGAAATTCTGCAAGTATAAGGTTCAAAATGTATGACTGATCGGCTCATCAAAGTTCCCCAACACGTCGCCATCATTATGGATGGGAATGGGCGCTGGGCGCGCCAGCAATCTCTCTCTCGTCTTGAAGGGCACAAGCGAGGAAGTGAAGTTGCGCGAGAGATTGTAACGGCCGCGTCACGCATAGGGGTTTCTTACCTGACACTTTATGCCTTTTCTTCAGAGAACTGGCGGCGCGATCCTCTCGAAATTTCGGGTCTTATGGCTCTTTTAAAGCATTACCTTGAGACTGAAGCCGAGGAACTTCATAAAGAAGGGGTTCGCCTTAAAGTGATTGGAGAGAGAGGGCTTTTGCCCAACACAATCTTGGCTCTGGTTGAGCAAGTTGAAGAGCTTACTAAAATCAACAAAAAGCTAACCATTCAGATGGCCATTAGCTACGGAAGTCGCGCAGAAATCATTAATGCTGTGCGTGAAATCGCACAAAAATCAAGGGACCGTAGGCTTGATCCCGAAAAGATTACGGAGCAAGTCTTTGAGCAATATCTTTATACCGCGGGCGTTCCAGATCCTGATCTCCTTATTCGGACAAGTGGTGAACAGCGCATTAGTAATTATTTGTTATGGCAAGTTGCCTATACTGAACTTGTATTTGTAGATAAATATTGGCCAGACTTCACTCCCGAAGATTTTATGGATGCACTTTTAACCTTTCAAAATCGAGAGAGACGCTTTGGGACGGCGGCCTAAGTTTCGCAAAGGAACAAACCTCAAGTATCGACTTCTTTCAGCAGTCATTCTTATTCCTTTTTCACTCTACATTATCTACTTGGGCCCCCCTTATAGCCTGGTTTTGGTGGGAGCGGTCGTTGTGTGCCTTTTTGTTGAATGGTTTTTTTTATGCCTAAAAAATCGATTAAGATTTTGGCAGAAACTCAGCTGCATCATTCTTGGTACATTGTATCTCACTGTGGCAACCCTTTGGATCTTCCAATATCTTTATACCCCAGATGGGTGGAAGCTAATGTATTGGCTCTTATTTCTTGTGTGGAGCACAGATACCTTTGCTTATGCAGGTGGCAGCCTTTTGAAGGGGCCAAAGCTAGTTCCTTCCATAAGCCCTAATAAAACTTGGTCTGGGTCTATTGTGGGCTTGATTGGAGGAACAGCTGTTGGGTTTGGGACCTCCTTTTGGCTGGTTCCTTTCGTTTTTCATATCCCAGCAATTATAATTCTTGTCTTGATTGCCCAAGGGGGCGATCTTTTAGAATCCCTCGTAAAACGCTGGAGCTTGGTCAAGGATTCAGGCGTGTTAATTCCTGGTCATGGTGGTTTCTTGGATCGCCTCGATAGCTTTCTTGCTATCTCCTTTGCACTTGCTCTATGGCAAGCTTTTCACTTATGATGCCCCGTCTTGCCAGCCCTTGGCTCTTTATTCCTGCTCTCCAACATCTTTTTGACATTTTTGAAAACGAAGGAGCCACCCTTCGTCTTGTGGGAGGATCTGTTCGGGATGGTTTATTGGGGCTTCCTGTCAATGATATTGACTTTGCTGTTGACCGTGATCCCCATTGGGTAATGGATCTTTTGGAGAAAAATCATATTAAAGTGATTCCAACAGGCATTGATCATGGGACTGTTACTGCTGTTCTTGATAAAAGACCCTATCAAATTACGACCTTAAGGGTTGATGTTAAAACCTTTGGCCGAAAAGCTCAGGTGGCCTTCACAGAAAATTGGGTTCAAGATGCCTTAAGGCGGGACTTTACGATGAATGCCATTTATGCAAATAAGGAAGGGCATCTTTTTGATCCCGTTGGCGGTTTAGAAGATTTAAAAACTAAACGTGTTCGATTTATTGGGGAAGCATCTTTACGTATCAAAGAGGACTACTTACGCATTTTGCGTTTCTTTCGTTTTTCCGCCCGCTTTGGCCATGAACCGTATGACACAGAAGGTCTTAAAGCCTGTGAGCATTATGCCTCCCATTTGCCGCACTTGGCACGGGAAAGAGTTACAGAAGAATTCATAAAGCTTTTAGAGCTTTCCTCTCCCCTATATGCCCTGGATGCGATGAAGGAAACAGGAGTATTAACATATATCACTCACCCAGGCACGTGGGAGACTTTAAAGGCTCTCATAACCCTTGAAAAAGCAGCAGGAGTCATGTCCTCAGCTCTCCAGAGGCTCGCTGCCTTTCATCCGGCTTTATCCGAAATTAAAGTGAATCTCAGACTTTCGAAAAAGCAGGAATCGGCCCTTGCGTTTTTTTTGAGAAAGCATGCAGTCGTTACAGAGTCATCAT
>DATKTE010000029.1:0-2230 GCA_035531295.1 Alphaproteobacteria bacterium | reverse complement strand
ATTTAGGAACATTTGATGAAAATCAGGTTATTATCAAAAGCAATTGCCTTAGCCAAACGCAGGTTGACAGACGAGGGGCTGCAAGAAATGGACAAGGATTATTAAGTGGCATACTTCGCTGTGGGAGATGCGGTAGAAAACTCTATGTTGCTTATTATGGCAAAAGTGGAACTGCAGCCAGATACGTATGTAGAGGAGATTATGAATCAGGAGGTAAGTATTGTCTGGCATTTGGCGGTAGCACAATAGACAAAAAATTTACTGAAGAACTATTAAGAGTGCTTTCCTCATATGGCATGAAAGCCAGTATTCAAGCCGAGAAAATACTGTCAAGCAAAGATGGGGATAAGGTAAAAGCATTTGAACAAAAGATTAAACAATTGGAGTATGAAGCCGGTCGGGCATTTGAGCAATACAATGAAGTAGATCCACGTAATCGATTGGTAGCAGCTGAATTAGAGAGAAGGTGGAATGAAAAGCTCGAAGAATTAGAAGATGCGAAAAAGCACTTAAGAACAATCGGAAGTGAAAGACATTGTATTTCAGATGAAGAAAAGGAGAGAATATTAGCTTTTGGGGAAAGATTCTCAGAAGCATGGGAAAATCAACACTGTTCTAATTCATTGAGGAAAAAAATTATTCGAACGATAATAGAGGAAGTAATTGTGCATTTTGATGAAGAAAATCAGATGCTAAATTTTGTTATCCACTGGAAAGGAGGATGCCATACCAAGTTCGAGATGCCCAAACCGGTCTCCGGTGTTGGACAAAAAACGTCACTGGAAGACCTAGAGATTATTCGAGAGATGGCCTTTCGTTATGGTGATGATGCAATCGCTCGCGTGCTTAACAAGCTGGGACGCAAAACGGCAACAGGAAAAAGATGGAACGAATCTCGAGTGAGAACAATTCGAGGTAAATATTCCATTGCCGGCCATATCCGTACACTCATGAATCCTGAAATTTTAACTCTGGGCCAGTCAGCGACATATCTCGATGTCAGCAAAACAACAATAAAGCATTTAGTGGCGAATGACGTATTGGAAAAAAATCAGATAGTATCTTGGGCGCCATGGGAGATAAAAAAGTCAGACTTAGACTCAGATAACATTAGAGGAATGATAAATACACTTCATCAAACAGGACGACTGGGTGTCAAAGGTAACAGATCAGAAAGACAAATGTATTTATTTAATGATTAAAGGGAGTTCGCTATGTCAGGTATTATGAAAGGCCGGGTAAACGTTCCTTTTCCACGAAGGTTTCGAGTAAGTGTATGGGATGATTATAAATATGAATCCAGTCATGGGAGATTCTCTTGGCATTAAGAGCAAGGATTTTGCTTGCGAGGAACTTAACGGAGACCCAGGGTAGAATGAGGAATCGGGTATTATTGGCCACGAAATGGAGGTTATTTTCCTTAGTAGCTTTGTCCCATCCGATCAAAGACTCGCGGGATTTGACGGACCAGGCGGCAGATCCCCATCCTAAACAAGCTACGGGTCTATCATTTATAAAGGCGATGTATTTGAGATGGTTTCCTACAATTTGTCGATAACCCAGGTAATGGTGCTGTTGAACGAGGCTGTTATAAAGGGGCTCGAGTTTGGTATTGCGAACCATTTTGAGTTTAACAGGAGGGAAGTAAGAGAGCTTATCTTGTAGAGGAGTTTGATCAATTTCAACGATAGGGATGGCTCTATTACGCTTATCATTATTGGCGCTATTGAATCTGGGAGGAAGGGTAATGAGGCCCTTGCGTTTCAGGGTTAATAAGACCTCTCTACAGGCCATGTCTTTGAGGCGGCCGTTTGGCTGCAGCCAATTCCATTTCCTGCAGAGGATTTCGGAGATTTGAGTGCGGCCTTTATCCCAATACTCCTTGACAGTGGTTTGGATCAGTTCAAGGTCGGCCTTGGTGATGGTCCTTTTTCTGACGGTGATGGGCAACATTGCAATTGTATATCAGATAGGAATCGCCGACGCCAGAAAAAAATGCATGAGATTGAAAAAAAAATTACAGGTGGAATTTGGCTGGAAATTTGATGAGATTATGGGTTGAAATCAAAAATCGTGGGTTGAAAATTAGTGGGATTTCAGAAAGTTTTGCTTATTAAATTACCTCAAAATATGCCAAATAATCTCCTTTTCGCCCAGAGGAATTTGTTTAGTGATTAAAAATTCTTATGGAACAAGTCCTTAGAAAAGCCGACAAACTGCCCCTGCCTTT
>DATKTE010000028.1:0-4125 GCA_035531295.1 Alphaproteobacteria bacterium | reverse complement strand
CAACTTTTGGAGTGAGGGACTCGAGGTCGGATCGAATATTATTCATGAAATCCAGTATGATGACTCAACACAAAAAAAGGAAGGGATTATTTTTTAGGATTCGTTTTGCTTGCCCGAGTCAACCCATCACAAAACACAGTTAAACTGAAAGATCATATTAACAAATTATTTACACATTCTTGGTATTTTTAATTTTGAATGGGGATCTATGAAAGGGAGGTATTATGGCAGAGGTAAGAAAAGTCATCGATTGTCGATGGTTCCCGAGTGAAAGCAAGTGCACACTTGCTATCTCTGGTACTGAAGAAGAAGTCCTAAAAGCTGCAACCGAGCACGCAATCCATATTCATGGTGAAAAAGATAGCCCTGAGCTTCGGAAAGAAATTAAGCGTATGCTTAGAGATGCAAAAGATTAAATTAAAATTATAAAATATAAATAAATATAAATTACAATATAATAAAATGAGGGAATATGCTTAAAAAAATACTTGTCCTTACGATTATCTTTTTTGCGGGAAATCAGGTAAACGCGGTTGATGAGCTTGACAGATTTATTGGGATGCACTGTAATTCAGCGTGTAATGGTGCTGGTGAATTACCTGGCTGCGAGGATTGTCGTAGGACGGCTCGACAGCTTCTTTCCAGATAAAGAGATAGGGCTAGGGTTTAAAAGAAAAGATTAAGACCCTCTTTTTATTTCTTGACATAAGCCCTATATTAAGACTAGGAATAGGCTGAATTTCAGCTATTTAAATGGATCGACCGATGAAAATTGTAAATTCTTTAAAGACTATCAAATTAAGAGATAAGAACTGCCGTGTGATTCGTCGCAAGGGGCGGGTATATGTTATCAATAAGTTAAATCCCCGTTATAAGGCCCGCCAAGGCTAATACGTACATGATTGGAGAGTAGGATGGCCCGCGTTACCGTTGAAGATTGTATTCGTGAAGTTCCCAATCGCTTTGATCTCGTTTTGCTTGCAGCTCAAAGAGGGCGTCAAATTTCTGCAGGATCACCCCTGACAGTAGACAGAGATAATGATAAAAATCCAGTTGTCGCTCTGAGAGAAATCGCAGAAAGAACTGTCTCATTAGATGAGCTTCAGGAAGGCTTGATTCAAGGTCTTCAGAAAAATATACCTGGCGAAGAGCCGGAAGAAGAAGTCATGCAGTTTATAGCCGAAGAGCAATCTTATGCAGGTGACGCTCAACACAAGACAGAAATAGAAAAACTTGCTCTTGATGATGAAATAAGTGATGATGAATCAGACATAGACATTGAGTCCACTGAGGAAGAAGAATAACCCATAATCCTTGCTGGCTTGATGAGCATTTCTTAAGAATCGAGCCTTAATGTATCGCCAATATGAGCTTGTTGAAGCGGTCAAATCCTATGATCCGAATGCGGATGAAGATCTTTTAAACCGCGCGTACGTCTTTGCGATGAAGGCTCATGGGACGCAAAAAAGAGCTTCCGGCGACCTTTATTTTACTCACCCATTAGAAGTTTCTGGTATTTTAGTTGAGATGCGCTTGGATGTTGCAACCATTGCAACAGCTCTTCTGCATGACACAGTTGAAGATACGATCGCCACTTTAGAAGAAATTGAAAAGTTATTTGGCAAAGAAGTGGCTTTCCTGGTGGATGGGGTCACCAAACTTTCCCAAATTGAATTTCAATCGGATAAGGCTAAGCAAGCGGAAAATTTCCGCAAGCTTCTCCTTGCGATGTCATCAGACATTCGGGTGCTTCTGATTAAACTTGCAGACCGCCTTCATAATATGCGCACGATTCATTTTGTGCAGTCTCAAGAAAAGAGAATTCGTGTTTCTGAAGAAACGATGGAAATTTACGCGCCTCTTGCAGAGCGCATCGGGCTTCATCGTGTTAAAGATGAACTTCAAAATCTAGCCTTTGCGCAGCTTCATTCCGATGCCTACCAATCAATTGTTTCACGTCTTAGTTTTTTGCATGAGCAGGAGAAAGACTTCCTGACGCCTATTATTGAAGAGCTTAAACAAGTGATGAAAGAAAGCGGTATCAAAGCTATTGTAGCAGGGCGCGAGAAAAGACCTTATTCCATATGGCGTAAGATGCAGCAAAAAAACATTACCTTTGAGCAGCTTTCCGATATCATCGCTTTTCGTATATTGGTAGATTCATCTTCTGATTGTTACCGTGCTCTTGGAGTGATTCACAGCACCTATCCTGTCGTTCCAGGACGTTTTAAAGATTATATAAGCACTCCAAAGCAAAATAATTATCAGTCCATCCATACAGCTGTGATTGGCCCCAGTCAGCATCGTATCGAGATTCAAATTCGTACTAAAGACATGGAAGAGATTGCGGAACTCGGTGTTGCAGCGCACTGGCAATATAAACAAGGAATTTCTCACGATGGTCATCAATATCGTTGGCTACGCGGTCTATTAGATATATTGGAAACAGCAGAAGGGCCCGAGGAGTTTTTGGAGCATACCAAGCTAGAGATGTTTCAGGATCAAGTTTTTTGCTTCACGCCAAAAGGAGATCTGATTACCCTCCCCAAGGGGGCAACGTCCATAGATTTTGCTTATGCAGTTCATTCAAGTGTTGGTGATCATTGCACAGGCGTGCGCATTAATGGGCGAATGATGCCTTTGCGAACTGAACTTGAAAATGGGGATCAAGTCGAAATCGTAACCTCTAAAACGCAGCACCCTTCACCAACCTGGGAGCGGTTTGTTGTCACAGGTAAAGCGCGGGCCAGTATAAGGCGGTTTATTCGCCAACAAAAACGACAGCAATTTATGGATTTAGGCAAAACCTTAATTCAAAAAGCTTTGCGGCAAGAACATCTTGAATTCAATGAAAAGCACTTGGAAGCAGTTATCGAGTCTTTTGGAGTGAAAGCTTTAGAGGATTTATATGCTTATTTGGGTGAGGGGCTAAAGACGACAAGCGAAGTAATCCGTATTCTTTACCCTCAACATAACTCCAAAGCCCGTTCAAAAAAGGGAATGGTAAAGCCTGAAACTTCCCAAAAGCATAAAGCGGAACCTCTGGCCATATCTGGCTTAATTCCTGGCATGGTCGTTCATTACGCGGGTTGCTGCCATGCGGTGCCAGGGGATCATATTGTAGGAATTGTGACGACCGGGAAAGGAGTTACCATTCACACGTCAGATTGTGCAACTCTTGAGTCTTTTATGGACACTCCTGATCGATGGATTGATGTCTCATGGAATGAATTTTCTCAAGATAAAGCCCAGCATGTGGCTCGTATTTCGCTAGTGGTTATTCATCAGGCGGGAACAATCGCTGCTATAACCGCAATCATTGCTCGGGAGAATGCGAACATTATTAATTTTAAGATTAAAAACAGAACTCAAGAATTTTACGAGGTCAGTATTGATGTGGATGTGAAAAATGTGGATCATTTGATGGGTATTATCGCAGCTCTTCGCATGTCTCAGCGGGTTCTATCGGTTGAGAGAGGGTAGACCATGATTCTAGGCATTGGCGTGGACCTTGTGGATATGCGACGCATTGAGCGTCTTCTGGACAAGTTTGGCGACCGTTTTATTCAAAAAATATTCACACAAGAAGAACAGGCTTATGCGAACCAAAGCCCCCATCCCCTTCGTGTATACGCAAACCGTTTTGCCGCCAAAGAAGCTGCCGCGAAAGCCTTGGGGACGGGCTTTAGGGAAGGGATTGGGTGGCAAGACATTGAAGTCTCGCGGGCATCCTCAGGAGCTCCCAGTCTTTATTTTCACCGCAAAGCTTACGAAAAGCTTGTGACTCACGTTCCACCAGGATATACAGCTGTTCTTCATGTCTCTTTTTCCGATGAGCCACCCTATTCAACGGCCTTTGTTGTCATCTCAGCCGTTCCTGTAGAACACGTTCTTGTCTAAAGGAAAGGCTGTGGAGAGAACCTTTTTTTAGCCTAAGGAAAAAAGTTACCCAAATTTCCTGGGGCTTCCGAAGCTAGGATGAAATAATACCAAATAAGTAAATTAATCTAACCACACGGCGTCATCCCGGAATTTAGAAAATCATATCGGGCACAGCCCGGTTTAGATTTTCTTAATGTCCGGGACCCAGAACTTTCTGTGATTCAAAGATCTCTCTAGGTCCCG
>DATKTE010000027.1:0-4865 GCA_035531295.1 Alphaproteobacteria bacterium | reverse complement strand
GCATGGTCTGCCCATGAACGCAGCGATGAAGTGATTTGCGGGGCTCTAAAAGAGGGATGGCCCTTAGATCGAATTGAATCGGTGACAAGGGCAATTCTCCGTGCAGCTCTTTATGAACTTTTAGAAAGCAATACGCCAACCCCTGTCATTATTGATGAATATCTTAATATTACGCACGATTTTTTTGACGATAAGGAAGTTGCATTCGTGAATGGGGTTTTAAATACAATTGCAAAAAAAATTAGGGCCTCACATTGAGAACCTTAACTTAGGCATTTGAAAAGTCAAACTCCTCTTAAAAAAATTGACACTTAGAAAAGAATCCATACAATAAATATTATACAAAAAAGGGTTTTTAAATGCGTCTTATTCAAATCTCGCCTTCCTTGCTCTCTGCCGATTTTGCCCGTTTGGGTGAAGAAATCAAAGCTATTGAGCCATATGCAAATATGATACATATCGATGTGATGGATGGGCATTTTGTCCCAAATATAACGTTTGGCCCTGCTGTTATTGCGAAGTTGCGATCATGGACAACGCTTCCCTTTGATGTGCATCTTATGATCGCACCGGTTGATCCTTTCATTGAGGATTTTGTCAATGCGGGGGCAAATATTTTGACAGTCCACTTTGAAGCGGGCCCACATGTCTACCGCACCCTGCAAGTCATTAAGGAAATGGGGTGTAAAGCAGGAATTGCGCTTAACCCTGGAACACCGGTTGAGGTTGTGAAGCCTCTTTTGTCCATCGTTGATTTAATCCTTGTGATGACCGTTAATCCTGGATTTGGTGGTCAGACTTTTATTGAAACCCAGCTTGCAAAAATCAGTGAAGTTCGCGCGCTGATTGATGAGACGGGTCGAGAAATTTTGTTGGAAGTTGATGGGGGAATTTCCCCCACGACTGCGCCGCTTGTCATAAACGCCGGTGCTGATGTGCTTGTTGCAGGTAATGCTATTTTCAGCAAGGGTGGATCTCCCAATTATTCAGAAACTATCCAAGCGTTAAGGGGGAAAAATGACTAAAAAACTTGCATCCCCCGAACTCCATAATGCCCTTAAAAACCTTTCCGGGTGGGAAGAAGGAGCAAAAGGCAAAAATATAACCAAAACCTATACATTTCCCACTTTCGCTGAAGCTATTACTTTTATGACGCGTGTCGCATTTTATATAGAAAAAACAAATCACCACCCCGAATGGACCAATGTACACAATAAAGTGCATGTCACTTTGCTTACCCATTCATGTGATGGGGTGAGCGCAAAAGATATTGCACTTGCGCTTGTTATGGATGAGGCAGCCTTTGCCTTTCTTAATCCTTGTCTGACGGATCAGTCATCCCTCGTTTTTTAAGAAAGGACTATTTTTCCCTGTGTATCGAAGAAGTACTTTTATTTTAGTAATTATCAAATAAACTGGGTACAAATTTCTCACCATATGAAAAAAAGATTGTTAATTCATATACTTGAATTATATTACATGACATACTTAGGAGGTTTTTTATGAGTAAATTCGCAAGTACAAGTATTCTTATAGGTCTATTTCTTTGTTCTCCCCTTAATGATGGAAAGTGTGTCGCCATATCAAATGAAGAAATGGATGCTCCTTTAGGGGGAATAATACAGCAAGGTAGAGGGAAGGGGGCAGTAAGCTCCCAAGCTCGGATGATAAGTCAATCTATCGAAGAAAAGTATAAAAAGCGACTCTGGGCAAGAGCTTTGGAGACAATTTTTGAGCATGAGATTACATTATCAGAAGAAGACAAAGAAACAATTGCAATGGCCAAAGAATCTGCAAAAGAAACGACTCAGAAGTTTTTACAAGAAAATCAAGAAACTCCTTTCGAAGCCCTCCGTGTCGTCAAGCATCTTTTTAACACATATACTGAGATAGAGGATTTGGCAGACTATTTACTCGGGGATAAAAGCGTAAATATTTCAGGAATGTATCCGTCCGATGAAAATTCGACCTTTGAAAATAGGAGATTCTTTTTATTTCCCCTACCTCACGATTTTGAGCGCTATAATGAATGGACACCTACTCAGAACATTTGGAATTGGGCAAAGGAGCGCCAGAAGAACGCAAGAACTAATAAGAAGGTTACCTTAGGTAATTATGACGATGTCCCCCATCTTGAGGAATATTAAAAGATTGTAGCCTTCAAATGAATACCCAAAGGTGAGCGCAAAAGATATTTCTCTTGCGCTCATTATAAATAAAGTTACTTTTTCTTTCTAATCTTTGTACGTCGGATCAGTCCGGTCTAATTTTCTAATAACTGCTGTCCAGTCCCGTAGCCCAAAATCAGGCTCAAAATTCCGCACATCTTGGGCAGCTTGCTCACAAACTTTTTTGGGAGGAATAACAACTTTCTGTTCACCCCTAAGAGCTGCACATTGGACTTTACAAGCCTGCTCTAGAAAATAGGCATAAAGGAAAGCTTCATGAACAGTAGCTCCACACGTTAAGGTCCCATGATTTTGTAAAATCATTGCCCTCTTTTGACCAAGATCTTTGACCAAATCAGCACCTTGCCTGTGATTATCTAGGGCAAGGGAATCGTATGAGTGATAGGCTATTCGATTATAAAAATGAAATGAAAATTGACTCAAAGGGAGAAGGCCACAATCCATAGCAGAGACAGCAACACCTGCTATCGTGTGCATATGAAAAACAGCGTTTACATCCGGACGATTTTTATAAATATTTCCATGGATTACGTATCCTGTCTGATTATACTCTCTTTCTTCCCCTTCTAAAACCTCTCCGTCTAAGGACACTTTTAAGAGACCGGATGCAGTGACTTCTTCAAACAACAGCCCAAAAGGATAAATAAAATACGAATTAGCTCCCGGAAGGCGGGCTGAAAGATGTGTATAGGTTAGATCATCCATCTTCATCAGGGCTAAAACCCGATAGGCAGCAGCTAGCTGGATTCGTGTGTATTGCTCGCCTGCAAGCTCTTTTGTAAAAAATTTGGGTAAAATGGCAGTCATAAATCTACTCCTCTGTATGTTAAGTTATATCTTAGGATTTTTGCATTTTTGATGAATGCGATATTCCATATTAAATGCATATAACTTTAATTCAATATATTTTTGATACAATTGCTTCGAAGCACAAAATGCAATCTTGTTTCAAATTTTTAGAGATATACCCAATACACTTGAAGATTCCTGGATTGCTTCGGGCTGTCGCCCTCGCAAAGCATGTCCCCGTGAAAACGGGGAACGAGCTGGGGGGGCGTTTCACACCGTCGTCTTCGCGAGCCCCCAAAGGGGGCGTGGCGATCCAGAAATAAGGCATTTTCATTGGCGATGGGTATAACGTCCTTTTTAAGACCAAAATGTGGGTTTGGAGCGGATGTCCAAATGAACGAAATTGGATTTACGGTAATAGCCAACACCTCCTGCTCTCAGGGAACGAGCAGCGTTGCTCAAGTCTTTAAGAGCAGTATGTTCAAGGCGCACGTCTATCGCTTTGCCTTGCACATGAAGGCTATTCTTAGCGACTCCTTTGCTTTTTTTATGAAGCGCCGCATTGGTAGCTTTAGAGCGATAACCACAGATCACTTGATAGGCGTCTTGAGTTCCGAGTGTAGATTGAAGACGGTGAAGCAGGTCAAAAAGCTTAGCATCAATCTTATGCTGCTCGTTATTTCTTCGATCTCTTAAAAGATGGGCAAGGCGCGCAAGTGCTTTTTCATCATAATGGCCTTCACGCCAATATATACCTTCAAATTCTTCACCACTATGGGTGTTGTAAAGACAAAGTCTACGAGAAGAAAAGCGGGGTCGTTTAATTGAGAGGACAGAGGTTGCTGCTCCTGGTGCTGCGGCCATGGCTACAAAAGAAGAAGCTAAGAAAAGAAATTTCCTTCTAGATAAAGTTATTTCCGACACAAAGCCTCTTCATTACACTTTAACCCATAAATTTTTAATACAATCCAGGGCCAGGGATGGCAAGGCAAAAGTGCCTTTGCCTATAAATTATTCAAAGCCATGTTTTTTTAATTTTAATTTATATTTCTCTTTTAAATAATCAATTTAATTGCTTTAAAAATGGCAAGTTGACGATTTTGTTTAATTAAGGTAAACACAATTAATTTCTTTCTTGAAGGATGATTCTCATGAAGTTTTACATACGTTGTCCAGACTTTTTTTTACAGAAACCGACACTTCAATCTCCCTCGAGTCGGCAGGATCAACAAACACTGTCTCCAGCCCTTGCATCCACTACGAGCTCGCCTTGTTCCTTTATATTTCCTCAAACCCATATAAAAACCGTAACCCCGATGCAACCAGCTCAAGGAACAGGCTTCGTTCGGCTAGAAGAGTTACGTCCCAAAACGCAAACGCCTCGGGAATCATCAGTACCGTCACCACTTTACCGATCTCATGATCACAGAGGTGGTATTTCGGTCAGAACTTTGCCTTCAAATAGTCGCACTTTGCGTCCTATTGGACTGATTCCTTCATCTCTTTCCCAATCTCCTCTCAGACTTCAAACAATTTTAGTCTATCAGGAGCCAATGGGCTGTTTGACTAGAATACTTCCCTTCAATCCTCCATCCGAACCGACGAATGACGAGCAAAAAACAACTAAAAGTATATCTTCTTTTCATTTCTAAAACATATATTATACTGCTGGGATGACAATGAATAAACCACACATATTGTTAGTAGACGATGATGAACGTTTGCGTGACCTTTTGCGTAAGTTTCTTGTTGAAAATGGTTTTTACGTTACCACAGCCCGAGCGGCATCTCACGCGCGCGAATTGATGAACATCTTTATTTTTGATTTGATGATTTTGGACGTTATGATGCCAGAAGAAGACGGCCTTTCCTTAGCAGAATTTATTC
>DATKTE010000026.1:0-6890 GCA_035531295.1 Alphaproteobacteria bacterium | reverse complement strand
TCTCCGCTCCCTCGACCCTCAAAGGTCTTCTTGAAGTAAGAGGGATTGGACTTTGCCCCTTTCCCTACCAGGAAAAATCTCCTCTCGTTCTATGTGTAGAGATTTGTGAGGGACAAGAACCTGAAAGATTGCCAGAGATAGCAATTATTGAGTTTCTTGGCGTTAAAGTTCCTTATTTGAAGCTCACAAAAAATGATCCTTTGGGCGCGATTAAGGTTGAGTTGAAAGTTAGGGCGAACGAAACACAACGGGAGATAAAAACATGCTTACAATCGCCGTTATAGGCTGCACAGGACGGATGGGGCAGCTAGCCCTTAGACAGATCAATCAGACTCCTGAAGTAGACATAGGAGGGGCTTTAACGCGCTCTGGGAACCCTTTGGTAGAACAAGATGTGGGAACGCTTATCGGAGAAGCTCCGCTAAACATAATGATTACGGATGTTCCAGAAAAGGCTCTACATGACGTAGATATGGTCATTGACTTTAGCCGCTCTGAAGCATTCGATGCAAATCTTGAGGTCGTGCTTAACCAACAAAAGCCATATGTTGTCTGTATAACTGGACTGAGTGACAACCAAAAAGCCAACCTGATGAAAGCTTCACAGAAAATCCCTCTCCTTATTGCTCCTAACACAAGTCTTGGAATTGCTTTGTTAAGAAAACTAGCCGTGTTAGCCGCAGAAACGCTTGGCTCTTCCTATGATGTCAGTATCTTAGAAATGCACCACCGGCACAAATCGGATGCCCCTTCGGGAACATCCCTTTCGATAGCGCAAGCGCTTTCGACCGTCGATCATTTAAGAGAGAATGTGCCGCCCTACCCTCCCCTTTCTCCACGTCATACAGGAACTATTGAATGTTCCGTACTACGGGGTGGCAGTATTACCGGTGACCATACCGTTATATTTTCGGGAGAAAAGGATGTGCTTACCATTGAGCACCGCACCCTTGATCGAACCCTCTTTGCCCAAGGAGCCATTAAAGCAGCTCAGTGGCTCTTTGGAAAGCCACCAGGCCTTTACTCCATGGATGATGTCGTGGGGATTTCGTTATAGATTTAATGTTTTCCTCCATGCGGATCAAAAGGATTAGAAGGATTATCCACAATGATGACGACCGATGCCCCTTCTGCAGAGTTTGCCAAAAATTTATCTAAATCACTTTTCGTTGCTGGTTTTGAATTAACTATTATGGGGAGAGCACCTGCAATTTTCAAATCTTTCCCTTTTTCTAAGTATTCCACATCGAGAACAAAGTTGCTTCCTTTAATATAAGGTTTTTTAATAATAAAGGACGACTCTAGATAATTCTTTTCCTTGTCCCAGCATGTCAGTATCGCATTTGGATTTAAGGCTGCGAACCCCTTTTTATCTGTCGGAGAAGGCTTCCATAACTTCATAAAATCATTGACAGAAAGGCTTTGAAGGTGTGTATTTGAGGTCTCATTTTTAAGGCTAAAAATTGGAGAATCTAATGTAATCTGACGAAGATCAGGAGAAAAATTAAAATTAGCTGCATTAATCAATATATCATATTTGGAAGCGTTTGCATAAACTGTTATAAGTGTTAAAAGTAAAAACAAAATAACTCTTTTCATATTTTTCTCCTAATATAAAAACACAAATTTTATCCAAGTAATAATATAACATAAAATGTTAATAAATAATAAACAGTGAGGTAGATTAACGATGTCGAAGTTTTTATTTCTTTTTTGTTTTTTAATTATATCATCAGCCACCGCATCTACTCTTGATGCCATGAAGAAACACACAAAAGAACCTTTGTACTTTAGTATTCCGATTCAATCATTCGAAGTCATTGAAAAAGATAAAATTAACCTGAGAGTGCAACTTGCCTCCACCACGATAACTGTCATGACAGACAGACCTTATCGTGAAATAAAGGCGATAAAGCCAACTGAATTCGTTGATTATATTATGGAAAAGCGTGAAAAAGATCTTGTGTTCACATTGTCTACTCAAAAAAATGGCAAGCCCTTCCTTATCAATTTTAAAAAGCAGACCGCATTGTTTTCTGCAAAGACACAGGAAGTAATTTTCCAAGACATTCAAATCCCTCAAAATGTTTTAGACCAATTTCGACAAGAAAAAACCATAAAGGGAACCAATGCTGTTCTTATTGTCGAGGGATAAAAGATGAGCATGAAATTTTTACAAAAGATCCTTCATCTTACCCTTATCGTAAGTATCTTCCTGGCTCCTATGGATTTCACATGGGCGATGGAGAAAGAATGCCCAGAAGGTGACCTTCCCCCAAGCTTACATAAGAGGCAAAGAACACATGATGGTGATGGTTCTGATGAAAAGGAAAAGGAAAAGGAAAATGAGCTGAGTTCAGGAACAAGCAGTGAAGAAGAGGTGGAAGAAGAAGACACAGCCAACCACAGATACGAGTCAATCTTTGATGACGCCGAATATCTTGGATACGATACAAAAGATAGTCTTTTGAGTATTCTTCAACACTATAAGAATACTCAGCTTTCAGAAGAGGATATAAGTACAATAAGCAAAGAATTTATGTTGGTGCTAGAAGACTTAAAAAGCACACGATTAAAAGGAAAACTTCCACAAGACTTAGAAGCTCTTCGACGCGAATTAAGTGCGGCTTACCAAAAAGCTGAAGCTACAGACATCCAACCAACGATCGTTTCTGTAAAATTCCATCCCTCTCTTAAACGGATGGATGATCAGTTTTTTTTAGAGCTTGAAGTTCCTCTATGGAAAAGGGCTATTCAGTGTACCGTTGGTTTTGTTGGCCTAGGTGCCACTTTTGCCCTCGAGGCTTTTATTCGGTTTGAATTTGGAGATCGCCTCGGTGTAGAGGACTCAGAAACTAACAGTAATATTGCAATTACGACGATAACATTAGTTCTTGCCCCCTTCGTTGGACGGCAATTTTATGAGTTAGGTGGAAGAATAGCAAAAACAATAGAATCTATTTATAAAAGCATCAAAACTCGCGTTGAAACAAAGTCCTGTAAAAAGTTTTTTCGTCTACCCGAAATTTCTAGTGGTCTTGTCGCAAAGATTGTAGCGACTGGTGGGGTTGCACTGTTTGCGATTCTCTATGATTTGTATTTTATATTCGATGTTGAAAACGTGGATGATCCTTCTACGGATTCTGGTAATTCTTATTTTACAGAGTTCACATGTTGGCAGCTAGTTATCTTTTTCTTAGATACATATCTGGGGCCTAATTTTAAATTAGTTGATCATATTGAATCAAAAAATAGGTTTTCACGCACAGGATGGGGGAAAAAAGGGACTTTAAATCAAAGGCTCGATGACATGAGTCATTTGATCAAGAAGCGCGAAGCAAAAGGACTTATCAATATAATTTGTGAAGTTATTGATAAAAAAAGAAACCAATTAGCCACAAAATACTCTTTTCGTAACCACCCTGCTGAAACATATCATATTGATAGTATTGTTCCCGATTGTGATGAAACAGAAGGTCTTATACCAAGAGACAATGGATTAATTCGAATATCAGTTTTAATACCAGCCCCAGCTGAAAGGACTGTCATTGATAGCAATCTTGCTCGAAATCAACTCGATGTAAATACTGATGATCAGTCAATGCGTTTTATAGCAGATCTGCACGAAGAAGCCCTGCAAGCGATACAGGGGGAAAAAATAACAAAGAATTCCCTGGAAGATATAGACAACTCTCATCGCTCTTCATTTATGCACAGCTTACTGGGAGTCCTAGGGACTTCTATTGCAGGAGTCCGCTCTGTCCCGCAGTATTTAATTATTAAACATATGATTACAGTGGCTTCAGAATCTATCAGTTTTGACCTGCCTGAAGAAGGAATCATAGCCTTAAGTGCGTTGATAACACTCACAAAAACGGCAGCTGAAGTCAACATAACGAAAAGCTGGTATCAACGCTTTTCTCCCCTCTTTTCATTCGATTGGGTCAAGGGACTTTATGGGGTAGCTTGCAAAATACTAAAGAAAGCCACCTCGGGAGAAAAGAAGGAAGCCTTACTAACGCTTCTTGGACATACAATAGCAGGCTGTGGAACAGCAATAAAAGAATTAGCCTCAGGAGCAAGCGCAACCATATTAACTCTCATAGAATTTGGAATCGCAGGCTATGCCTTTAGTGATGTGAATCTAAATGATGATCTGGAAATATTCTTCTATATTTTTAATACTGCTGGCACTTTTGCGGTATTTGATACATTGTTTCTTGAAAAATGGGAAAACCTTATGATAGGCATTAAAACCTCCTGGCCTATGGATAGATTGAAATGTTATAAAAGAAATATTGTTCTTTATTACATAAAACGATTTCAAGAGGCTTTACGACACAGACTAACTCCCAAAGAGGTGGATGAGCTATATCGCGCAACACAAGGGGCTTCATGACAACCCCTATGACGCCTTTAGAAATTGAACGTTTCTTTGGAAAGCTTTCAGCCCTTAACCCCGACCCTAAGGGAGAGCTTGACTCGGTAAACCCGTTCACCCTTTTAATTGCTGTCGTCCTTTCAGCTCAAGCCACCGACAAAGGCGTTAATAAAGCAACAAAGGCGCTCTTTAAAGTTGCTGATACACCTCAAGAAATGCTCGATCTAGGCGAAGAAGGGCTGAAAGGTTACATCAATACCATTGGTCTTTATAATGCGAAGGCTCGCAACATAATCGGTCTGTGCCAAAGGCTGGTCAGTACCTATAAGGGAGAAGTACCAGATAATCGAGAAGCTCTCGAGTCCTTACCCGGTGTGGGACGTAAAACCGCAAATGTTGTTCTCAATGCAGCCTTTCATGAACCCGTCATTGCTGTTGATACGCACATTTTCCGCGTCTCTAACCGAACAGGCCTTGCCACAGGAAAGACGCCGCTTGAAATCGAGAAAGAACTAATGAAACGTATCCCAACCCGTTGGCTAAAGAACGCCCACCTTTGGCTTGTGCTCCATGGCCGTTACATTTGCAAAGCCCGCAAACCGCTTTGTCCAACATGCCCCGTTCACGAAGAATGCCATTATCCTCATAAAACAAAGACAATTTAATCACGGGGCCCCTCATGATCTTAAAGATAGAATTGATTTTCCAGGCGAGATGAATTACCTCTCCCCTTGTGGGAGAGGTCGCCCTGAAGGGGCGGGTGAGGGGTATTTTAGGAGAGGTCTAGTGTTAAAAAGATTTCAAAAGGCACTGCGTACAAATCAAACGGACGCTGAGAGTCGTCTTTGGCACAATCTTAGAAGCCGGAGGTTTCAGGGGTGGAAGTTTAGGCGTCAACACATACTGCAAGGTTACATCGTTGATTTTGTTTGCCTTGAAAGAAAACTCGTGATTGAACTTGATGGCGGACAACATGCAGATCAAGAAGCATATGATAATCACCGCACACAAGCCCTTGAAAAGGGTGGATTTAAAGTTATACGTTTTTGGAATAACGACGTGCTGAGTAACTTAGAGGGAGTATTAGAAACGATCTTAAACACCCCTCACCCGCCGCTACGCGGCGACCTCTCCCACAGGGGGAGAAGTAAAAGAGCCCTTAAGGACTGGTATTACATGGTGAAAGAATCTCTTGCGCAGAATAACTTTGAAAACCCTCTGCAGGAAGCCAAATGGCTTCTGGCGGGGGCTTTGGAGCGTGATAATTCTTTTCTCACTCTTAATCCTACCTATATCCCCTCACCTTCTGAGGAAATTAAAATTCAGGATTGGCTTCAAAGGCGCCTGGGTGGTGAGCCACTTTCCCGAATGAAAGGTACCCGTGAGTTTTGGAGTCTCCCTTTCCACCTAAACGAATATACGCTTGACCCCCGCCCTGAAACAGAGGGAGTCGTGGAAGGTGTTTTAAAATGGGTTCACGATCGTACCTTGGCACCCTGGCGTATTTTAGATCTAGGGACAGGCTCAGGGTGCCTTCTCATTGCCCTCCTCCATGAACTCAAACAGGCGACAGGCATTGGTGTAGATATTCAGGAAGGTGCGCTTTCCATAGCGAAATCCAACGCAGCTCTCAATGGCATTGGACAACGTGCTACTTTCCTCAAAGGAAATTGGGGAGAAAATCTAGAGGGGCCCTTTGACATAATTGTTAGCAATCCCCCTTATATTCCCCTCAGAGAGAGAGAATTACTTGAAAGAGGCGTTATTAATTACGACCCTTCCCTAGCCCTTTTTGGAGGGGAGGACGGCCTTGAGTGCTACCGCATACTTTCCAGGGACATCAAGCCTCTGCTCTCTCCCAATGGCATTGCTGTCCTTGAAATCGGGGCGGGACAAAAGGAAGACGTCGAAAATATTTTTCTAGGCGCTGGTTTTAATATCCTATTTATTCTTAAAGACCTTGCTGGAATTGAACGTGTTATGGGTCTTGTGCTTTAATCAAAAATAAGGGCGTCATTCGAGTTTTTCATTCTCAGATGACACCCTCACAAGGACGAACATA
Organism: Alphaproteobacteria bacterium; assembly: GCA_035531295.1. Taxonomy (GTDB): domain Bacteria; phylum Pseudomonadota; class Alphaproteobacteria; order UBA9655; family UBA9655; genus UBA9655. Next base: position 447 of record DATKTE010000026.1, on the reverse strand, counting down.
TACGCGGCTTTAATTAAGCCCTCTTTTCATTGTTTTTAAAAACATTGGTCTCTTTTGCTCCAAGTTTTTCAAGGATGTGCCTTAAAGCACCTATCATATAAACTGGAGGATTATCACCCTCCCACCTTGGAATCACCGTCATGACGCCATCTACGTAAGAAGCATTAGCAAAATCTGGAAAACGAAAGACTTCGTTATTTTGCAGATTTAAAATACGACGACCTTGCAGGGCATCTGCAAACGAGAATTTTTTATGGCTCCCTTTGCCGCCTTCAAGTTTCATCCCAAACGCCTCTAAAAGTTTACTGGCACCTTCCGGTGTGAAGCGAGGAGCTTTACTGTATAAAGATTCGGACTTCGGGTTAAATTATCCAAAGTCCTTTCTGGTAACCCGATCTGGCGCATTCTGCTTAGGACTTCCTGATATTCACCCGCAACAGCTAATTC
>DATKTE010000025.1:0-2538 GCA_035531295.1 Alphaproteobacteria bacterium | reverse complement strand
TTGGAGTAATTTTCGCTGGCGACCTCTTCACCATGTATATCTTCTGGGAGTTAATGGCGATTGCATCTATGCTTATCATCTGGTTCCACGGTGGACGAGGGTCGGAGAAAGCACATGAGGCGGGATTTAGATATGTTATCTGGCATCTTTTTGGTGGTATTGTCTTGCTGGCGGGTATTATTGTGTATGTGGCAAGCACAGGTTCAATCGCTTTCAATGCCTTCAGTTGGGGTTCAGGCATCGAATATTTGCCTTCTTATCTCATCTTCTTCGGTTTTATATTAAACGCTGCCGTTCCACCCCTGCATGCCTGGTTGCCGGATGCATATCCGGAAGCGACGAAGATTGGAGGTGTGTTTTTAAGTGCATTTACCACAAAATCCGCGGTTTATACCCTGATAAGAGGTTTTACTGGATGCGAAACACTGATTTATTTGGGGACAATAATGGCGATATACGGCATTATATTTGGATTGCTTGAAAATGACATTAGAAGAAGTCTGGCGTATAGCATTATTAACCAGGTAGGATTCATGGTAGCAGGTATAGGAATAGGAACGTTTTTGGCACTAAATGGTGCTATTGCTCATGCTTTCTGCCATATCCTTTATAAGGGCTTGCTATGGATGGCAATGGGTTCGATATTATTCGCAACGGGTAGAAGCAAGTGCACAGATCTGGAGAGATATCACAAAGCCATGCCTTGGACATTTATTTTCTTTACAGTGGGTGCATTATCCATATCAGGGTTTCCATTATTCAACGGTTTTACCAGCAAAGCAATGACTTTCGCAGCGGCAGCAGAATACATGGATATAATATGGCTTCTCTTGACACTCGCTTCTGTGGGTGTTTTCCTCCATTATCTCGACCTTTTTGAGGGTTTAAAATTCCCATATTACACTTCTGCTTCTGAAAGAGGACATATAAAAGTAGGAGACCCACCCGTTAATATGGTGCTCGGTATGGGGCTTACCGCCTTCTTATGCGTTTTCTTTGGTGTTTATCCGCAACCTCTTTATAACCTGCTTCCTTATCCCGTAGATTTTATTCCTTACACAGTACCACATGTGGTTGGAACTCTTTCACTACTCGCGTTCTGCGGCTTAGCATTTCTCTTATTCTCACCGCTTCTTAAGAGAACAAAAACAATCACCCTTGATACAGATTGGCCATTTAGAATAGCCGGAGAGAAGTTTATATGGTTCTGTGAGAGGCCGTTAACAAGTTTCGCGAGCTCGGTGGACAGCGGTATGAAGAGGATAGCTTCCCATTTCTCTGTTTTCGGTAAAAATCCAGTGACAGGGACGAGGATGACGATGGACATAATAGGGATGGCATTGTTGAAACCTTTTGTTTCCTTTTTCCATTTGGTAATAGATCCAATATATAAGTATTATGAGCGCGATTTGGCGGAGGTAAAGAAGAAGCCCATAGAAGAGCCGATGGAAACGGTGCCGATAGGGACCGCGGTATTGCTGATAATCATTTTTTTCCTTATGTATTTGATAATAACGTTGATGTGGGGGTGGCTTGCACCTTAAAATTTTGGTAGTGTCCTAACAAATAGTTGGTAGTATCTTGAACATCAACAACTCCTTCCATGTCCAAACGTGATCTGAGATGCCCTCAGCCATGCACGGTGTTCTTTTGTTTTTTTTACGAACGACCACATCTCATCCACCTGGACTTCAGTAAGCCCAACATCCTTTATCAAAAAGTCCGTCACTTCCCTTGCGTGTCTTGCTAAGTCTTCTACGATGTCTGATACCGTGTCGCGATGGATCTCCATTATGCGTGCAATAGCTCTTATTCCGTTTTTCTCTACCAGCAATTTGCATATAAGGATGATCTGTTCTTCTTTGAGGTGTCTGTTGTAGAATACAGTGCCTTTGGTCTCATGGAATCTCACACCGCAAGTCTTGCATTTGAACATCTGGTTGCCCTTGGCATTAAAGCCTTTCTTGATGATGTTGCCAGTGTTTCTCTTTCGGTAGTCCGGACAATCTGGATTCAAACATATCTGATCTTTTGAATTTGCTCCGGTCATGGAGTAAGTTATTAGATCTGGCGTTTATAAAGGTCACGGTTTGCGGGACGCTACCCAATAGAGGGATTCAATACCTTATTCGCTTTAAATACAACTCCTGCTTTATCTCCAAATTCAATTATTGCCCCTGCATCTGCTTTTGTTAATGTGCACCCTTCAGGAGGTAAACTGCCTTCTACTTTAAATGCAATTGTTGCGTTTTCGGCAGATAAATATTCCAAATTCCCGGGAGTTTTATCCGGTCTAATTTCAAAATTAATTCCTTGTTTTTTAAGAGTAGACTTTCTTTCAAATTCATTACCTCTTCTTATTATACCTCCCTTCATTATCCCGATGTCTCCTAACTTCAAATCTACAGTGGGTAGCCATGTGGCGAAATACCCCATTTTGTTATGCATTTCCGCAATATATTGTTTTTTTGGTTCCATTTTATTAAAGTTTTATATTTTTATAGTTTTTGTATGTGTTATTATTATATGGTTTTTATT
>DATKTE010000024.1:0-5241 GCA_035531295.1 Alphaproteobacteria bacterium | reverse complement strand
TCTGGTGTAATTTCTTTTTCAGAATAGGGGCATGGGTCAAAGTCAAAATTATATTTCTTGTTTAGTGGGTCATATATATACTCTGGTGTTTTCCAGTTGTCACTATGTTTTAAATTTCTGTTTTTCACTCAATCTCCTTTTACCGCCTTTTCATCTGGTGAAAATGTATTCTATGCTACTCCAGGATAGATAATAGCATGGAATATCTTTATAAAAACTTTTTGCATATGATACGTGATAATCATTTTTCAACGTTAATCCTTGACTAGGATGGAGAGCATATCCAAGCATTTCTGATATTTCACGCCAATCTACATGCTTGATAAAAGTCTCATAAGTTATATCCTTAGCTTTATCTACCATTTCGGTGATCGCTTTTCCTGTACTATTGATGCAGTTTGTTATATATTTGGCTTTTTCTATCATTTTAACCTCCATATCCTGTTAAGTCTTTTGCTTTAGGAACAGACACATTGGAAACTGATTTGGCCCCCCCACCTTTCTCCTGAGCCCGAGAACACCAATTCTGGAAGAACCGGTCAAACATCTTTTTTCTTTTATGGTGATTGTTCTTTAGCCATAGAATAGCTCTAGTTAATTCGTTATAGACATTAATAGCTGGATAAGCATTCTTGTAAAGAGTTGGCTGTTCTCCATTCATGAAAGAAGTACCCCATTCCATTACTCTACTTTTGTACTGTTCAACACTCTCCGATTTCGGAGGGTTTGAACAGCTTAGAGTATATAGCTTTTTAGGAACAATTACCTCTAGGCTTTTCTCTGTAGGTATATGTGTATGTGATGGGCATGCTGTTTGCATGGCGTTTGCATTACCGTTTGCATCACCATTTGCATATCCATTTGCATTAGCATTCCAGCGCATATTTGCTGATTCTGTTCGTTTTTCACGGATTTGCTTAGATTTGTTCAATTCATTTAGCAATCTTTTTTGATAAAATCCGCTGGAATTTTCCGCAAAAAAACGTTCAAACTTTTTCCATTTTGTGTCAAATTTCCTTTTTGTAAAGCCAGTAAGACCACGGATTTCTTCAAGAGTTGCATACCCTCCGAGGTTCCAAAGGTGCATGAGAATCATCAGATATTCACCCTTTTCAGAGAACGAAAGAAAGGCCGTATCCTTCAAGAAATCTCCTATAAATACCGGCATCCAGATATCAGTTTTAGACATTAATCCTCTTTTTCAGTTCTTCTTTCTTTTTAAGTTCAGGGTTCTCTTCTTTAACCTTTACGCTGGCTAAGGCTATCTCATTGAAATGAGACAAACCTTTCATGTTTGCAAGGTCGCCCAGGAAAGCGAATTCAGACTTTTTTCCAAAGTCTTCACCCCTTTCATACCTCCAGACCATAGCTGCAAGGTACATATCGCTTTCTCTGGACTGCTCATAGTTCTTGAGCATAAACCTTACTTTTTTGATCATTGATTCGCTAATATTCATAACTTCTTTTTTTCCATGCCACGAACTAACATGGCTCTAATTTGACCATCATTGAATTTATTCCATCCGCATCCGTTGCGAATTTCTTCACTTTCAACGAAATCAATCGGTTGTACATGTTCAGCGAGGGCGTTCCTGTACTGAATTTCAGTCTCTCCCTCATTTGGTTCTCTGAATTTGTGAACTTTTCCTACAGAAATTAAACTCCGCATATCTGGGAAATCCATTGGCATAATAACCTCCTAATCCTCGTCTTCATCAATCAGTTTAATTTTTCCTAAAAAAGCACCGTTCACATTTAACTTTCCTGTGAGATGATAGTTACCTATCAATAAGTTTAAGTTACCATCTTTAGCTGTTGCTGCCATCTTTGGACGAATAACCTTTTCCCAAAGATTCTTGGCTTTCGAACCAGCTTCTTTGATTTCAAGATATTCCTTGACTTTACTTTCGAAAGAAGGGTCGTCACCAATTTCAATTTCTTGTCCGAAATTAAGGTCTGGTAAGCATATATGATTAAATGGACACTCTTTGCATACGTCTCTGTCTTTGCATCTATCTGGAAGCGTCCTGGCTTTAACATGTTGATTTATCTGTTCTGCTGCTTGGATGCATTTCTCTCCAAGTTCATAATCAAGATTAACTATGATTTGTTTTAGCTGACCACTTGATTTATTCTTTAAGATGAAGAGACCTATGTCTATGTTATTCATCAACATATACAATGTGATTTGAGCTAAATAGGCTCTTGTCCATGGTTTCTTTTTAAAGTCTTCAAGACAGTATATGCCTCCGAAAATGTTTGGATGCATGCTTTTGATTTCCACTGGCACCGCAACACTTTGACCGTTATCGTCTTGACAGATGAGTTTTCCGTCAATATGTCCTGTTGCAAGAAGTTCACCGTCTGGTGTTTTCCATTCGTAAGGGGTTTGCTGTTCAATAATCGGATGACCGGCATCGAGTAAATCTCTGAAGACAGCAAGCTCTTGACGATCTCCTTCTTCAAAGATGAGGATAGAAGTGACTTCCCACATTTTCTTGTCACCCCAGTTTGTTCTTTCATAGACACCCCTACGTAGACAGCCTCCAAGCATTTCAACGGCATACCCAAGACTTGATGCACGATTGACATGGCATGGATACCTTTTGATTTTCTTTGATTTCTCAACTAAAACAGCTTCAATTAGATTTGGTATATGAATCATTTTTTCTCCTTATCATTTAGAAATGCATTTTTCTTTTTGAAGTACTCAACTGGCCCACATTTATATTTGGTAGTGAATTGGTCAAGAACTTTTTTATGAGTATGATCAACCTGTTTATCAGTAAGCTCACTGACTTTCTTTTTACCCTGGACTGTTTCTCCATTGGAAGTTTTGAATGTAGTGAAGGCTTGTAGAGTAAGTGAAGCAGATTCACCATGAAGCTCAACCAACATATCGCCAATCTCTTTTCTACGTGGGTCATTTAGATTTTTCTCAGTCTTTTTGAATCCAACATTCCCACCTGAATCACCAGGAGTTGCACCTGTAGCGTCCTGAACTTCTTCCCATGTAAAATTAAGGCCTACCATGGATTTCAACCCCCTATTTAGAAAGTTCGTATGAGCCATTTTAGTGATGTTTGTGCGGTCTATTTCGCTGAGTGGTAAAAGAACAGTCTGGCCAGTCTTTTTGTCCTTCCTCATAGCTACAAGAGGTTTTCTGGAGTGGCTGGTACCGATCTCTTCAATGATATCGCCTTTCCATTTAATCTTACCTTTTATCTTTGAAATAATGTACTCGCCCTTATCATCAGTAATAGTCTGTTCTGACTCAGATAAATCAAAGTAACTTATACCCAATATTCGAGCCACACGTGAAGCTCCAGACCACATGAGATAAGGTTTACCACCTTCATCTACCCAATCATTTTTATTCGTAACGGAAATGGCTATTTGTCTTAGCCTTTTCTCGATTTTAGCGTGTTTTTCAGCTTTCATAGCTATAATTTCTATGTCACGATCATCAATCATCTCCATCATATTGATGGGGGATTGTTGAGTTACGATAACTTCTCTAGACTGTTCTTTGTCTTCTGATTCAAATTCTTTTTCATCAGGTTTTGCAGTACCATTTTCCATTTAACCTCCAATGTAAGTAGATAGATATATTAATATAATAAAATGATTAGGGATTAACAAGATATTTCCATTTATCCGGATTTTCTAATCGAAATCCTAATTTTGGCCCATGCTTTTCGCCTTTGCGTTTGTTACGGTATTTCCAGAGTCTTTTAACAACATATTGGTTCCCAATTTTTACTGCATCTGGGATTCTCCCATGTTTAATGAGCCAGTACATCATATTTCTGGAAATATTATTCTTTTCAGCAGCTTCTTTAACAGTAATCCAGTCTTGGTTTTTTATTTTCTTGGTAGCCAGATCTTGAAAAGTGAGGAAATTTATAGTCATAATTATTGCCCAATTTTTAAGAATAGAAAAAGTGACCTCTTTCGAGGCCACCATTTTTATTTAAGCTGCTTTATTTAAGCGTTCCCATTTGTTATTAGGAAGTTCAATGATTTTACCTCCAGCTCTTTCTAACTCTGAAGCCGTATCATAATCAATAGCATCAGACTGTGCTGCCCAGGTGAACGCATTAGCAAGTGCCCATTTATTCATTCCCCTACCATCTGCTCCATTGGCTAAATACTTAATGATGTCGTTTTTACGTTCATCTCCTGTAACGCCAACTTCTTTCATGGTAACTTCAACGATATCAGGTATCTGGGCTCTAATTGGTTGTCCCGAAGCTACTCTCAGCTTATCAAGATTCCTTTCAAATACTGTATACTCCATGGAACCCCTGACAGTATCACGAACTTCAAGCCATGTTGCTTTATCACGAGCTTCTTTAGCTTCATTAGTAAGTAATTCTGTAATATCATCTTCATTGTTAGAACCACCTAAATGAAACTTTTTAATGGTTTGTTCCATTGTCATTCCATTGGTGCATACAAGTTCGTAAAGAAACGGTTCAACTCGAACTGAACCGCAGCCAACATCTGATGATGATATGACAATCCCGTATTGTACAGGGTGCCCCTTGATGATATCACCTTGTATTTTGGGAGTAACTGCTTTGATATACATCCTTCTTTCTGTAAGCTCAGACGATAAAACTTCGAAACCGTTTTCAATGAGTATGGGGGCGACTGTTTCAAACAAGTCATAACAGTCCAATACTCTATAACGATCACTGAGAAATCCTCTGATGTTTCCACCGACTGTACGAATGAGCCTAGAGTCGTGTTTCGGTCTCTTTTTAGCCAATGCCATATTAATCGCCATTTGAAAGCCATGGTTAACACATACAGCAAGTACATTTGTATCTTCCTCTTTAATTTTGTCATAGTATCCTTTAGGTATATTTGTATATGAAGCAACCTGTTGATGTGGCCAGTTATTAAACCCGAAATTCATACCATTATCAAATTGTAGACGAGGTTCTGGTTCTAAAACTAATGAAGTTGGATTAGTAACTACCATTCTCATTTTTGCAGTAGGCACAATTATGTCCTTAGCACTGGCTCTGATCTTTACCAATTCAGCCGCTAAAGATTCTATGTCTTTACCTTTTTTCATTTTTTTCCTTTCGTTAATTATTGGATGCAGGGGGTTTAATGTCATTAATAAAATTCAAATTTTCAGCCGGTATAAGTTTAACCTCTCCATTATCTAATTCTACAATTGCGCAAGTAAAAGGCCCAGGGCCGTTTTCAAGCTCTTCATAATCAACA
>DATKTE010000023.1:0-2050 GCA_035531295.1 Alphaproteobacteria bacterium | reverse complement strand
ATTTGATGGGGCGCATACGATAGGGGCGTTTGATGTAGTTGAATCATATGTAAATGCTTACAGATTAATGAAGATGGCGTTTCTTGTTGGATTTACTGGAATTGGAGTATTGCAACATGGCGATCCGAAAAAGAGAATGATTCATTTAGACAGAGTTGAGGTGCCACACATTACCAGACCGAGAATCTGGACGTATTGCAAAGGGGAAAAATAATGAAAACAACATGGTCAAACATCATGCGCTTTATTTGTTTACTATCGGGGATTTGGATTGCCGTTCTTACATTTAAATGCGCCGCTTCGATTTCCCTTGAAACAGCCCTTTATGTCGGCGGTGGGTTTTCATTTTTCCTGTTATTGGGAGCGTTGGCCCCAAAGCAATTTAAAGCGGTTGCCGGAAAGATAACAAGCAAAATCGGATTTGGGAATGGAGATGATGAACAGTAAATCAATGAAAGGCGGTGATGCCTATAAGCCTTTTCAAGCGGAGAGCCGGGGCGGTTCCCCCCTCCCCGGTTCTAACTTAGAAAGATTAGAGAAACTTTCCAAAAGGCTTGAGGAATTAAAGGCATCCAAAACATTAAATGCAGAGCAGGCAATCTTTTTTAAATTGCTTATTCCTGAATTAGCTGATATTTATATACAAGAAGGTAAGGTTAAATGAAAAAGAAAATAGATATTGTTGCAGTTAAACTCGCCATTGCAATAGTGGTCGTTTTGGCATTCGTTGTTTTTATGGCGATTCGATGCTAAACAATAAGGAAGCCCCATGAAATTAATGAAAATCAAGCCCGAAACATTCTTCAAGTGGGCGTTGATTATTGGCCTGCTTACCGGAATTTTCGCATGGACAGTCCTCTTGTGTGGATGCGCTTCAAACGATTGGAAATGTTCTGATTCACCGTTTTGGGCGCAGTCAGTTCAAGTTAAGGGCGTTCCAAATCTGTATAAGGTATCAGATGATCTTTACAGGTCAGCACAGCCGACAGCCGAAGGAATGAAGAACCTTGAAAAGATAGGCATTAAGACCATCGTTAATCTGAGGTCGTTTCATTCTGACCGTGACGAGATCGGAGACACCGGCCTACAGTGTGAAAGAATCTATTTAAAATTATGGCGGCCAGAGGAAGAAGATGCTGTCAAGTTTTTAAGGATAGTTACAGACCCAAGCAAGACCCCCGTTCTGGTTCACTGCCAGCATGGCTCAGACAGAACGGGAATCATGTGCGCCTTATACCGGGTTGCCGTTGAGGAATGGGACAAGGAAGTTGCCCTTTGTGAAATGACACAAGGCGGATTCGGTTTCCATTCGGTTTGGGGTAATTTGATTGGGTGGTTCGAAGAGCTGGACGTTGAAGAAATTAAAACAAAAGCCGAGGAATAGGCTCAGAACAATCATAGGAATTGGCATGATCCCTGCTTGTTTTACATATTGCGCTTTTAAAGGGCTTTTGGGGTATGGTTTAAACGTTGTAAACATTGACTTTAACAGGTGGTGTGATGGGATGGAAAGAAAACTTCATCGAATGGTGTCTGAGGCCAAACGAGAGAAAGCCGAAAAAGACTCCAAAGCAGATTATCGTTGACGAAATTAAAAACAGGCAATCCGCTTTTGAACCGACTGAGAAGCAAGCGCAACAGGTTAAGGATTGGAATAACAGGACGCCGATAAAAGAGGTTTTTAAAGATGAAAAATGATCTTTGGCTATATCACCCTTGCCGGAACGATGCCTGTTGGTTTTATTGCACTACAGTATTAAATAACTGTGACAATTCAGACATGGATGAAATAGAGGGTTGCGCTCCAAGGGTACGTCACAAGGAGATGCTGAATACAATTATGGGCAAAGAGGCGGCTGATTTATATTGCGAAACGGGTGATTATGCGAAATCCACAATCACAACAGAAGACGAGCAAGAAGAACTTAGGCAACCTCCAATCGTAAGGGGATGATAAAATGAAAAAATTAATCATAATCAGTTTAATAGCAATATTCATCGGCTGGTTTTTTGGGCCAGCAATTGACAATGCAGGCGCAGGGTGAGGCGA
>DATKTE010000022.1:0-2790 GCA_035531295.1 Alphaproteobacteria bacterium | reverse complement strand
ACAAGCAAATGCCCCAGACTCAACAGATCCACTATCCGCAGAAAAAAGAGGAAGATTATGTTTTAAAGCTAAAGAAGCAACTGTATTCATGGCAGAAACAATCATATTGTCTAAAGGCACATAAATCGCATCGACCTTTCCAACGAGATGGAGAACGGCACCTTGAATATCCGAGGATTTAAAGGGCGTGGATTCAACGAGGCTGAATCCTTCAGCTTTCGCTTCTTGACGAATGGTTGCTAAGGAAGAAACAGACCCACTATCTCCTGGGTTATAAAGGATACCAATTGTTTTAGCTTTTGGAAGAATTTTTTTAATAAAAGCCATCTGTTCTTTAATAGGGGGTGCATCCATAACTCCTGTGACATTACTTTTGTGATTTTTGAGAGAAGAGACAAGACCTGCCTCAACCGGATCTGTCACTGCACTAAAAACGATGGGGATAGAATTTTGACCTACAGTTTTGACCATTACTTGAGCTGAGGGTGTGGTTATGGCCACAATCACGTCAGGCTTAAGGCCAACAAATTTGCGAGCAATTTGACTGGCGGTTGCCGCATTGCCTTGGGCATTTTCAAAATTAACTGTTAGGTTTTTTCCTGCCTGAAACCCTTTCTGTGCCAATTCATCCAACAAGCCTTGGCGAACAGCATCTGCTGCCACATGTTCAACATATTGGGTAATGGCAATGTGCTTAGGTGGAGAATCTGCTATAGAGCTGTAATTCAGAGTAGATAATAGAAGAAGAGCTTTGAGTGTTTTCTTTACGACGTTCGCATTCGACATGGTGAGATCCTATTTATAAGTGGGTTCAAAAGGTTTATATTTCTAGTGTTCCCGCTTCTAAATCGTAAAAAATACATGACCCTCTCCATTGATAGAACCAGCTAGCATACAACCATATCTTGCAGGGTAAAGTCAATGAAAACTCTTCTAAGGACGAAATTCCAAAGGCCTCGAAATATATATTCAATTACGCTGGATAAAATGCTAGGTTTCTAAAAAATAAAAAAAACATGAAATGAAAACGATCACCTTATTATCATGCATTTATTTAGCCGGAACAGCAGCAGAGGCCTCTGCAGAACAACCCCCTCCAATATCTTCTTGCCCCAAGCCTTTTCAAGGTTTCTTTCTTGGCGCTAATATTGGCTACGGAGTCGGTTCGGCTAGAAATCACCTAACGAAAACAACAAATTCTCTTTTTGATTCGAAACTTGACTTTGGATATAATGGCATCGATGGGGGACTTAATACTGGATATAATTATATCTTCGATAATAAATTCGGCCTAGGTATTGAATTCGTTGCTAACTGGGCTAATGCTAAAGCCAAATTTAACACAACTATTGCTCAAAATGGGAGTCATCAAGTTATAGGAGCAGGTCCAAATCTGAAAAACTCTCTTCAGCTGCGCGCTAACTTCTCGTATGTTATTTATGGCCTTGTAGCTCCTAAAATAATTCTTGGGTGGGATAATTCTCTTTGGAGACGAAAACTAAATGCCAGCGAAGCAGGGTTGCCCGGAGGGGATTTTTCATTGAATGGACAGGAAAAAAGCCGCCGCAATGGATTTCTCTGGGGACTTGGGATTGACTTCTTAGTTCTGAAACACTGCATGATTGGTTTTGAATATACAGGCACTATTGTGCGTAAGCAAACTTTGAGGTCAGTTGAACCAGTTACAAAGAATGCTTTCGTTAATTCTCTAAGGCAGCAATATAACAAGTTTGCTCTGGTGGCTAAGTTTATCTATTAGAGAAAGGCTTGCCTTTCTTAACCATATCCTTTAATAAGGAAATCACTCTTTGCCGGCAAAGCCGGCTTGTGGAGGCATGGGGCCTCTCACGATTAGCCATGAGGAGTTATATTTATGTCGTTTTATGAAACAGTATTTGTTGCACGCCAGGAGCTTTCTGCCGCTCAAGTTGAAGCTATGGCTGCACATTTAACAGAAGTCCTAACCCAAGGTAAGGGTGACGTCACCAAAACTGAGTTTTGTGGACTCCGTACGCTCGCATACAGCATCAAAAAAAATCGCAAGGGACATTACGTCCTTTTTAATATTGATGCTCCTCCCCAAGCCGTAATGGAAATGGAGAGGCAAATGCGACTTAACGAAGATATCTTACGCTTTTTAACTTTGAAGGTTGACAAGTTAGACCCTGAACCATCCCATTTGATGCAAAGCAAACAAAATCGGGATCGGCGCTATGAAGTTTTTGAAGAAAGAGAAACCTATGAAACTATCGTTGATGAAGGAGAAAGAGAATGAGTACAGTTCCTGCAACACGTAAGCCCTTCTTTCGCCGTCGCAAGACCTGTCCTTTTTCAGGGCCTGACGCTATTCCTATCGATTATAAAGACGTCAAGCTTTTGCAAAAGTTCACAACTGAACGGGGAAAAATTATTCCCAGCCGTATTACAGCTGTTTCCCAAAAGAAACAACGTGAATTGGCTCAAGCTATTAAACGTGCACGTTTTTTATCATTGATGCCTTATGTGCTTGACTAAGAGGCATGAATAATTCGTCCATAGTGACAATGACGGTGTTGGGTGGCCTTTTTAGTGCCGCCCTTTCGCTTTTACCCTTATTGTCGATTCCTGGGCTCGTAATTATTTCTTATCTTACGCCACTTCCTCTTTTTCTAATTGGGCTTGGAATAGGCCTGCGACCTTTATATGGGGCAGCTCTCATCGCTAGTCTCATTGTTTTTCTCTTCGAAGGCGTCCTCGTTGGTGCAGAATTTTTAGTTTTTTCTGCCTTAGGTCCCGCCTTTTTGATTAATA
>DATKTE010000021.1:0-2335 GCA_035531295.1 Alphaproteobacteria bacterium | reverse complement strand
AGGAAGTCTTAAGCTATCGTGCTAAAATAGTTCGCCAGAAACAACAACTCCTTTCTTCTCATCAAGAATCCTTGAATCTTGATCATAGGCGCATTGAACATATTATTAGTGTGCCTAAAGAAGAATTTATAGCTAGCCAGCTGGAGGAGTGGTCAAGAGAGGGTAGATTAACACCAAAAAACATAGAGAGAGCAGAGCAAGTTGCTGAGAATATTTATAACTGTTGGAAAGGGAAAGAAGTTGAATCTTTAATAGCTCCCTTAGTGAGCATGGGTTTAATGAAAAAAGCTCCTGCGCAGAGCAAGCCAAATGCATCGAAGGGAAGAGTGGCGCCTCAAGCTGCAAATGACAATGCGGCTCCAAGTAAGCCAGTTAAGCTTCCTCAAACATTGCCTCCGGCTGCTCTGACACCTGCCAATATAAATACTCAAGGCAGCATGCTCCAAAATTACAATTTGCAAACGGCTGAAGCGAGTCTTTCTGGGGCATCGGCGCCTTCAGCCTCTGCGCCGAGGAATGTGGCTGGAGGACTGTCAAACAGAAGCACAACGGCGGCTCCTTCAAATCCTCATGTTGCTTCACCAGTAAGGAAAACAAACTCTACTCAGGCGCCTTTGGCTGAAGCTACACAACCTTCGGTGTCTGTGCCGCCAAATACGAATGCTGCTCCTCAACTACGAAAAATGCCGAAAGCTTCTGTGGAGAACCCGACTTCTGCTAAAGCACAAAAAGCTAAACAAAGCCCTAAAACCATTAAAACAGCTGAAAAGAAAGTCCACAAAAATTCTCTTGACTACGTTGGCGATACTCACCTCTATGTAATACGCGATGCTAAGACAGGAGTTATTCAAAAATATGGAGAAAGTGCAGCAGGAAAGAATAAACTTGGTCAATCTAAAAGGGCTCAGGCGCAAGTGCGAAAATTAGAAAAACAAAATCCCAATAAACGCTTTGAATCGGAAATTGTAAAAGAATTTCCCTCTAAAAAAGCAGCAAAAGATCGGGAAACTCGTTCCATAAAAACCCATCGAAAGGTTTTTGGAGGAAAGGGTTTGCCTTTAAATAAAGGTATTCATTGAAGAGGTAGTAATGACAAAATTTTCTTTCATCCCAGAAAGCGGAGTAAAAATAGTTGGTGCTTCAAGCCTAGTACTTCGTGCAAATATTAAAAATGCCGGTAAAGCTTGGGAGGATTTAGAAATCATAACTGATACAATGTATGATCGGCAATTATTTCCCCAAAATAAGTTTGTTCGAATAGGATTACTGTTTCTTTATGGTATTAAGACAGAACTAAAACCTAGGTATGAAAGAATAGACAGAACATATAAAGACTTACCAATTACAGTGGAACTTGACACAAACATTCTAAGATGGGCTGACAAGAATAGTTTTGAATTGATGAAAGAAATTTTTCTTATTGCTACTTGTGAAGCTGTATTAGATGTTTTGCGGAAGTACAAACTTCCTACTGAATCTGTTGAAAATATCAGAAAGCAATATGGGAAAATTCCCGATAGTGAAGAAGAATGCATTGAATGGGTTGAGAGGCATAAGACCTGATGAAAAAATTATCCATGACAATTCGAGAGCTTTAGGTGAATTTTGTGATTTTCCCTTTGTAAAGCTTTGCCTAAAACTATCTATTTTATTGAGAGGCTTAAAATGATACTTCGTTCTTATTGCAATAAAAATTCACTGCTTTTCCTTTTTTTGTTCATATTTTTTATAATAAATGTAGTAAATGCGACCCCATCTGAAAGCTATTTTGATCAAAGTCCATTTTTAAACACTGATAATCCCTCACTTGAAGATCTTATAAAAGCTGGTAACAAAGGAGATGCGTATATTCAACATATCCTTGGCTTCATGTATGACTCTGGAAACGGTGCTCCGCAAGACTATAAGAAAGCCATTGAATGGTACACAAAGGCAGCAAATCAGAATCACTCTGAATCCCAAGCTCAACTAGGGTATCTCTATGAAAAAGGGCTAGGTATTGATAAAGACGGTGAAAAAGCTGTTGAATGGTACAGCAAAGCTGCAGAGCAAGGGCATCCTGTGGCCCAATACAATCTTGGACTTATGTATGAAAAAGGACAAGACGTTCCCCAAAATTACGGCAAGTCTATTGAGTGGTATACAAAATCTGCAGAGAAAGGTTTTTCAAGGGCACAGCAAGCACTTGGTTTTATATATGAATATGGTCAAAATGCTTTAAACCCAAGACCTGAGAATCAACAAAATGTGCCACGAGATGATAAGCCAGCTGATGAAGCTCTCATAAATTCAGCCTTAACTGGTATAAGTGAGGATTCACTAGTAAAGGCTACGA
>DATKTE010000020.1:0-2209 GCA_035531295.1 Alphaproteobacteria bacterium | reverse complement strand
AAGAAAAAAGGCGAAATAATTAAGTGAGCTGTGACGAAAGTAATGTTAATGATAAACAATCTCTTTAGGGTTGAGTAACTGGGGGCGTAACCTTCAGCTACTCAACCGTTTTCTTTTATTTTTCCGAGTCCCTGCTATGATTGTTTCGATAGAAACAAAGCCGACAGCTTGCTATCCTTCATTTTACTTCCCCTAGAAGAGCCAAATTCAAAAGCATAGGCATCCTTAAGGCAAGAGCCAAATATTCCTGCAATGGTCGAGATTATGCCTACCGCTTCCCCTGGAAGAGTGGTTCGATAGAGAGTGATGGTGAGAAGACAAGAAATAAGACCAAAAGCTGCAGAGACGACCATTATATCTGCTCGAAGGTTGCTTCGGCCGGCTTGCGCAAGCGCAATGTCTCTCAGGCGCGCGCTATCTCGATCTTTATAGTCTGCCATTTCAAGCTCATGGTTCATCTTTAAAATGGCCTGTTGAAATTTGGCAACCAGGTTGGGATCTACTTTCAAAGTTTGAAGGATCCGTTGAGGATCCTTCTCGCCAGTAATGGTTTGGGCGACTTCCACCACTTTCTGAGCGGCTCTTTCACCGTCTTCTCCTCCCAACCAGCGGGCCATCAGAGGGACAAATTCTGTCAAGGCGTGCGCGAGGGCCAAAATTGGAAAGCTCATATCTCACCTCATTCATCAAGCTTATAAAAAATATGATGCCCCAAACAAAGCTTGATTTTCCCCGCTCTTGCCCAGGAGGGCTTGATTGATGTTGCATGATAATGATCACTATTTCTTGTAAGATCTGGCCAGAGACCTTTGTTGACTTTTTGAGCCACCAGTCGACAGAGATGAAAGAGAGGATCTTCCTCAAGATTTTCTTGTTGAATCACGAGGCGATTAGGATCATAGGCATTCCAGCAAGAAAATTGACGGGGTTTTAAACAGACTTCTGTCAACGTCTTGCCGTATTTCCCCCCTTTTTTGAGACGATTGTTAATGACATTCGCAACCGCAATAAAAGCGGCAGGCCCCGTATGAGCAAACTCTCCGCGGGCTTCCCCATAAAGTGTGCGTGCAAAAATATCAAAATCATGGTCTATCATATTGTTTCTCCTATCATCAGAAGTTGCCAGTTTTTTCCATTAAAAAAGATAAGATTTGGATCCTCCTCACCCATTAAAATACCAAGTTTCCCCAATGTTTCTTGTGCGGGTAAGGTTGATCTTTCATACAAAGGAAAAGGGGCTGAAGGAGGCGCTGGAAGAGATAAGATCTCTTGCCATTGACTCGTATCTCGTTCCCACTGGGTACTTGTGTGTTCCTGCAAACAGCAATAAAGGGCTTTATCATAGGTTACCATCTGTAGCTTTTGGTATAGTATTTGGGGTAGCCATTTACCGTTAAAGTGAAGGGTAGCCTTGGGTAAAGTGAACGTCCCAAAATCCGTTCCAAAGGTTCCAATCAGTGAAATTTGGTCCCCTTGAACATCTATTCTCCCAAGGCTTTCTGGGGCTTCAGGGTGCTCTTCAAGCTGTTGAAGTCGCATTTCTAATTCTTTGAAATTGCCATCAACTTCTTCAGCCGAAAGCGGCGCGCCTTTTTCTGCACGATAAATTATAGACATCGATGTCTCCTTCTAAGGTCTAAAGTAAACGTTCACAAATGTGCTATGGCCCGATACAGGCTCACAGAGATAAGACCGAAACTGAATTGTACTTGTCTCCATTAAGACGGAAAGGCGAGCGTAGCCAGCTGCTAAGGCCCCTGAGAGGGGTAAGATTTCTTCTTCATGAAGGGAGTCGAAGCTCATTTCGCCACTCAAACTTTGAAGTTCTTGGGCACAAAAAAGCCTTACCCGTGTTTGAGAATGAGTGGCGGTAAGGGCATAATATACTTGCTGAATTTCATCTAAGGCTATCCCTTCTTTATAGTATCCGCCATATCCCCTTAAAATCCTTGTATCCAGGGCTCCCGGAGGAGAGGTAAGAATTTGTCCTGATGGGAGAGTTGTTGACCGTTCTAGGACGTCTTGAAACTCAGTTTTAAAGGGTTTGATATAAAGAGGATTTACAATTTCTAACTTTCCCAGGGGCAAGGCCGTCCCATAAAACATAAAGGAGCTTCCCTGATGAAAGCCACGCCCAATGCCCGCATAATCTAAAGCAATACCTTGCCACATAGAATTTTCAACTTCTCGATCATAGCCATAGCTAATC
>DATKTE010000019.1:0-2369 GCA_035531295.1 Alphaproteobacteria bacterium | reverse complement strand
TATTAGATTTAGTTTACACAGAAGATGAAGGACAAGGATGCTTTACGGGCACGCACGAAGAATGTTTTGATTTCATGGCAGAACAGCCGATGAGCTTTGCTTATAAGATTGTACCACTAACAGAAGAAGAAAGAGCGTGGGCAAATGAAAGCTAACGGTATGGGTATGTTTAGTGCCGAATTACAAACTAAAAAATTTGATATTATGACAAACTTTGAAATAGAACTATACGATAATTATACACGATGCTCGGCATTAAATATACCTGATGTTAGCACTCGTTTGTATTACCCAATAATGCACTTAGAAGCCTTTAAATGGGGTGAATTAATTGAAATAGATGACAAAAACATTTTAGCAAACATTAATGGTGTTGGAAGATTCAAAGATAAGATTGAAAACTTCTGGACTAAAAATGAGTGCTAACAATTGGCTATCACACATTACTAATATTTTTTACGAAATGAAGCTAAGAGACTACCAAGAAGCCAAAGAAAAAGTAAAAGTAAGGACGTTATAATTTAGAATTCAGTATATTTGTGCTGTTAATAGCGGGTCGCATCCGCTGGGATTAACACGATATTTTAGGGAATTATCCGAGGCAATGCGACTGCCGAGGATAGTTCCCTTTTTTTATTTAAAAATTAATCAGATGGCCAAAGAACTGCCCTACTTTAAATTTGAGCCTAACCAATGGGAAAACGGCAACATACAGATATGCTCCAGAGAGGCTAAAGGTTTGTTTATAGACCTATGTTCATCCTATTGGTCACGACTAGGAGAACTGCCGTATGCACTTGCATTGCAAAAGCATTGCAATGGTATTGCAAGTGTACTGCAAGAGCTTATAAATAATGAAATTATCATCGTTTTGGATGGTCAAATAGTCATCGAATTTATGGATGAACAACTAAACGAGTTCCAAGAAACGAGCGGTAAAAGGCGTGATGCAGCGAATAAACGATGGAAAAATGCAAATGCATTGCAAGTGCAATGCAAAAGCAATGCTATAAGAGAAGAGAAGAGAAGAGAAGAAGAGATAAAAAAGAAAAACACCGCTTCGCTTTTTCCTTCATTCGATGACTTTTGGATCAAGTACGATAAACAAGTAGGAAGGAAAAACTGCGAACCTAAATGGGATAAGATAAAGCAAAACGAAAAGGAGGCCATCATGCAACATCTGGACTCTTACATTTTGTCAACACCTGAAAAGGCATTTAGAAAAAACCCTCTTTCATATCTTAATCAGGAGGCTTGGAGCAATGAAATAATAACTAAAAACCAAATGAACAATGAGCAATTTACCAATATCGCAAAATCAATCCGTGAGCAATACCCGAACCTATGACAACAATTCGCTACAGGCCGCACTGGTTTTGGCTTTAGATCGGTTAAGGGTTGCACCTTTTCCCTTAGATGCTATGATCGACGATATACGGCTTTGCTATCCTGACGTCAAGACTTCCGACATAACCACGGCCATCCGCAAAGGATCGAGCGGTGAGTACGGTAAGACGTTCCGCTTTTCATTTCAAGAGGTGAGCATCTGGATTATGGAATATCACAAAGAGCATATTTCAGGACGTGGACAAGGTGGTTTTTCAATGGAGGAATACATGAACGGGCAATAATGGAAATCATAACACTATCGAAATATTGCGACACGTGGCGAACAGCTAAAATAATTCCAGCCAAAGAAAAGCTAAAAAGCTACATGGACGAAAGGATTGCACAAATCAAAATAGCTATGGCAAAATCATACGATCCCGCACAAGTTGAAAAGGCTTTGAAGGAAGAAAAGTTTTTGTCCGCTATCAGTGATTTGGAAACGGTAAACAGCCAATTCATGACAAGCATCGAAACCCTCATAAATCAGGCTTTGGCTTCATACGTCGACGGGATCAATAACGGGGTCAAGCTACGAGAAGAAAACACATTTCTAAAAGAGCGGCTTGAAGTCATGGATAAGCGAGAATTTGACTATATCGAACTTTTAAAAGCTAAGCGATGACCAAAACAAACGCAGGATTAGATTTAAGCGCATCCACAGACGATTTGCGGGACTTTCTACGGAAAAACGATCTATCTACTTACCTCAGTACAAAAGAGCGTGAGAGCGCACGTATTGAGCAATCAAGAAGCGGCACAATTCCGCAGGGTTTAAAGCTAGGCTGGGAGGATGTTGATAGACACTTTCGTTTGAAGCTGGGAAACCTTGTTATCATGAACGGTCATGACAACGTAGGAAAGTCTTTTATTGTGTGGTATTTGCAGACAATATCATCGCTGAAATATAATTGGAAGTGGATCATGTTTTGTGCGGAAAATAGAAGCGCAGACATTCGGGTACAGATAGCGGAATTCGTAGG
>DATKTE010000018.1:0-3044 GCA_035531295.1 Alphaproteobacteria bacterium | reverse complement strand
AAGTTATTTCAATTTCTTGTTCTATCATAATTTATCCTCCAATTAACCTCTCTTTCTTTATTGACATTTCGATTGTTTTTTAGACCTCTAATTTCAATTGAAGATCTTCTGGTGTTATTTGTGCTGTTTTAGTAATTTCGCCCGTGTCCTCTCTAATATATTCCCAAATCTTTTCTTCCCAATTAGGAACGACCTCACATTCAATGGATCGCATTTCATACCCATTGTTGAGCTTTATAGCAGCACTGTTGACCCTGGCTTGCAATCCGTCAATTTGACTTTTAAAATCAGACATGATAGCCTTTTTTGCATCTTCCGCTTGGCTCAATTCAGATACTTTTTGGGCCATCTCAATAGCGATATCTGCTTTTTCTTCTTGTGTAAAAACATATTTCAGGTATTCTTTTGATGTTCTATTTTCCATAATAGCTCCGTCAATTTTGTTTGTGGCGAAATGGTAAGCCCTTCAAGAGTTTCTCCGGGACTCGACCGGCACCACTTACCAAATCGCCACTGCCAGCATTTTAGTTTACTCAATATCTTTCTCTTGGCTTTCAATCAGACGATCATACTCTTGTTGTAGGCTATTACATTCTGTGACCAACTCACCTATCAACTCTGCCATTTTGTTCTTGGCTGTGCGACCTTCAAAGTATGTTAAGGCGGCATCACGAAAATCAGCAGAATGACTTAACCTCTCTTTTGTACGTTTAATCATTCCCTCCCAGTCGGGTTTGCATTTTTCAGCCCTTGCCGACCCTTTTATGGAATTCTCACTATACTCGCTTTCATTTAGCATTATAATATCTCCTTACTTTTTATTTTAAAGATCAATTTTGTTTGTGGCGAAATGGTAAGCCCCGGTAACTACACCGACCATATTAGCCATCATCCTTTTTATGGCGTAGTCTTTACCGATGGCCATGACGACGCTTCCCAAACGTAGGGGAGGGGCTCGCCAAATCGCCACGTTTTAGGAGTAAAGTTAGGCTGTAAGGTTGACCAATTAACAGGGCTTCCTGCCATCCCGAATCCCGCCCCTATATCGAGGAAACCATAAGCCTACTTTAGAGTGAAGCCTGGTATCGTGGGTTTGGAACTCTGGGGTTTGATAACCACCCAACCGCTATGCGAGAAGGGCAGTCGATTCTTAAATAGCTTTGGGTATTGGTTTACTGCTATAATATTTTAAATCTGTAGGTATTCCTCTTCTGTATGCGTTCCAAGCTGTGATACATTTACTTGTCATCTCATGTGCCGAAGCCATCTGAGTAGATATCCCCCTGGCTCCTTGACCTCGTGCGAAAGTGTACCTCTGTAAATAATTTCTTAATTTATAGGATGGCATTGTTCTTTTTAAATTTATGCCATCACGCACTTGCATCCAAAATTCAAGAGAAGCCGATTGACTTCTATCCCATGTATACAAAATTGCTTGTGCGACAGGACCTCGCATTAAATGTGCATGATCTTTAAGATTTCCACCATTGCTCGTTGTGAAAATTAATTGGTTAATAAAATCGCCCTGTTTCATATATTTAGTGAGTAGTTCGACTTTTCTATTTTTGTGTGCTCGTTCCATTCCTTCTTTCATAACTGCTGCTGTTACGAGAAGGCTTGCTGCTTTAGCAGGCCATTTAAGACTAAGCGCACCTGCTTCAAACCTGACTATATTTTGGAGTGACCGTGTTTTGTTGTTATCAAACTGTCTATATAGCAAAGACAAATCCTCTGGATCATTACATTGAAAAGTTTCAAGATTTGCTTCAAAAGTCTTATTGGCAACAATCCCTGAATTACATTGATGTTGGCCGTTCACCATGACTTCCTTTCTTGTCTTGAGTTGTTCACCAGTTGATGGGTCAAAACATATTGTTGATATTGCAATATTGCCTGTCAAAAAAGTGCCTTCCCTTATGAAATTAGCTAATTCTGATACCCAGCCTGAGCGTAATGGCCTTTGGTTAGGGTAAGTATTAAGTACCAAAAACCTTTCCGCTTGTCTTGGTGATACGTTGATTATTTCACTTTTGATTTTTTCAAACATAGCCTTCTCCTTTAAGTTATATTTATTACATCCAATAAAATGTTTACGTATTGCAGAGCCGCTTCCTTAGAAGTAGTCCGCCATCTCAATGCTTTCGCATTTTTGATTTCTCTGAATAAGTGTTGAAATGCTTCTTCAAATTGAAGAGATACAATTTCATCTTTATCTATAAACTTCGCCTTAGCTGCTTTCTTCATAACCTCGTTTTCAATGAATTCAGCCCTTATTTGAAAAACTACCTTAGATACATGCCTGGCAGTTATCTTGCCTTCAGGGGCAGTCTCGACAACCGTCTCCCATGCTTCTCGTTGAGCTTCTGCGGTTGCAAGTTTGGTTAGAGGGCGGGCTTGGCGTTCATTAGCGGGGACTCTGCCCATGGGCAGACTTTTGATGTTTTCAAATACCTTGGCAGAAATCATCAATCTTTCAGAATAATTCAAGCTCATATCCAACCTATCCTTGCAATACTCTTCAAAGGTATCATGGGTTTGACGGTATAGGCGGGAATCCCTGATCTTAGCCAGGGCACATCCTACCCGGTAAAATGCACCCATATCTTGCTTGATAACGGTTTCAAGTTCTTCAAGCTCTGTCTTTTCAATAACTGTTAATTCTAAGGCCATTTTTTGCTCCTATTTTTTACCGCCATGACAACAATTTCTAAGCTGGCTGAATACTACCACACTTCAATATGTTCTGTCAAGCACTAAGTACGAATTATTTAAAAAAAAATAACAGCTCCAAATAGACACTATATGCTTGACCTTATTCCAAATCTATGATAGAGTATTTCATCATGGAAATTTCACGCCAACAGAAATGGCAATATAATAAACAAAAACAGGGGCTTTGTTCGTGGTGTGGCAAAAAACCATTATCTAAAAAAAGCAAGTGGTACTGCGAGCTATGCCTCGAAAAAAAGCGGCATAATGCCAAAATGATTAAATTGAGTAAACTTTTTTAACATAAAAGGATACCTTATGCCCCAAGAACACTA
>DATKTE010000017.1:0-2095 GCA_035531295.1 Alphaproteobacteria bacterium | reverse complement strand
TATTTTGGAGTGCTTACTAAAACCACTATGCACCTGGCAAGAATATTTAAGGGCGTGAACTTTAAGTTTAAAATATTTTGGCAAAAAAATAAGCTCTCTTTATTTGGGAGCTGCTTAAT
Organism: Alphaproteobacteria bacterium; assembly: GCA_035531295.1. Lineage (GTDB taxonomy): Bacteria > Pseudomonadota > Alphaproteobacteria > UBA9655 > UBA9655 > UBA9655. The sequence continues at coordinate 1,976 of DATKTE010000017.1, read as the reverse complement.
GGTCCCTATTGGTGTCGTGTTTTCTCAACAAATGTTTGATATTGAACTAAGTACTTGGACTGCCTTTTTAAGCGGCATCAGTACTCAGGTAATTTCGGAAACAATTCTTAAACGAAAGAAAAATGGCGAAAGTGACAGTTCTCAATCCCAAGAAGACTTCTCGTAAGAAGAGGGTCGGAAGCTATAGGTATTGGCTATCCCAGAAAAACAAGAAGTGGTATTTTCACTTTCTGGCCGCCAACAATAGAATCACCGATCCTTCTCAGGGCTACGCTTCAAAACAGGGGGTGATAAAAGCTATCAAGTCAGATCAGCGAAGCAGAATAAATGCTTTAATCATTCATTTAAAAATGGCATAAATAGCTGCTGCTCCAAATCCAATAGAGATTACACCAAATCGGAGTTTCAGTTTTTTAATCTCCGCATCCTTTTCTTCCACAATCATTTTATACTCCCCTAAGTTAACTTCGTGATTAGAAATTATCCCCTCTAAAAGCCTTGTCTCTTCTGAGAAAAACTGTAATGATGCAGATTGTGTAGCGATGATACCATCTTTTGCATTTACCTCTTCGGTACAAAAGGACAAGAGCGTATCGCATTCAGCGCCATCGACAAGTTTTAAAGTGATTGCCCGAAGCTCTTCGACTGTATAACAGATTTTAGGGGACGGTGATGGTTGAGCGAATAATGCTATCGAGCTGCAAAATATCAGCATCATTAACGTCACTGCGAATTTTTTCATATCGTATAATTGTCTTTTGTTTTTGTGCGTGTAGGCTGTCAACAACCACTTCTAAGCTGTCAACAATCAAAGCATTGGTAGTAATGGCTTGTCGGATAACATCTATCGAGTCCCTGAGAAGCTGATTCTCTTTTTTGAAGTCAGTTATGGTAGTTTCGGTGTCATCTCCTATTGATGAGACTGCCCAAACTCCACCTAATGACATGGCAGCTCCAATTGCTGCTGATATAAGGTAGTTTTTATCCATTTTCTATTGGCATTTCTTCGTCCTTTACCATCACCCAGCGCCAATTACCTCTGGCGCATATCTCATGTAAGGTACAGTTTTTCTTCTGTGCTGTTTCTATCATCCGCAGAAGTTCCAACTCATGCTCTCTTAGGCTCCTGAATTCAGTCCCCTTTTTAATTCTAACGTACTTTTGGGCGTATTCAGCAAGCCCCATTTTCTCTTTACTCATTTGAATAATTTTAATTTTTTTCTAATCCACTCATTGAATTTATAAACAGAATCGCTTCGCTCGCACTCCATAGGATAATACATCTGCTGTATGAAATCTGGATTGGCTTGTGTGTAACGAAACGCTTTCATTTCATTCATTTTCTTGCACCTATTAATCCACTCAGATAAGTAGAAGTCGTATGTTTCTTTGTAAGAAACTCCATTATCAAAATACATCTCCCCTAAAAAATGATCTTCTACATCAAAAAATCTTCCAATATTTCTGTTAAGTTCTTGGATAACCCTTCGCTTTTGTTTTCTATTGGCAGGCAATCCATCTACATATCCTGGCACATCTCTAATGACATAACATGGTCTGAATTTTAATTCTATGGTGTCTGGTGGGAGTTTTATTTCATTCGTTCCATCCATGATTCTGCATAAAATATTTTATTAGTGCAATTTCTAAATCTATTTTTCTCACATCTACAGAGGCCGTTAGGTTCAAATGTCTATACGCCTCTCTCCAGCGATTTGCAATGCGTAATTTAAAATTTAATGGCTTGCCAACTGCTGCCGGATAGAACACCGCAAGATATATTTCTACCAAAGTATTTACTGGTCCAGTGCATCGTGGCTTTAGATACCTTTCGATATAATCTAGCTGTTCAATTCCGCCCATGATCTGTAATTCCCTAACCGTTGTGCCTAACCTAACCGCCTGTGCAGCGACTATAGGTATCATCCCCACTGCCGTTCCGTTTCTATTGACGTATGACGGCTTTAACTTAGCCT
>DATKTE010000016.1:0-3677 GCA_035531295.1 Alphaproteobacteria bacterium | reverse complement strand
TAAGATCGGGGTGGCATATGAATTAGGATTAGGTGTAGAGAAAGATGAGAAAGCTGCGAGGGAGTGGTTTGAGAAAGCGGCTAAGAATGGAGATGAAGTCGCATTAAGAACAATAGGTGCTATAGACAAGAATGAAAAAATAAAAAAAGAAGCAATGGATTCTATTATTAAATCTAATGAAAAAATAGAGGAACTTACTGCAGAAATAATAAATGCATGTACGGATCATGCAAATAAAGGAGAAGTAAATTGGCAATTTAGTCTTGGGCTTGCCTATATCCAAGGGTTCATACAAATGAAAGAAAGTAGAATTGAAATTGAGAAAGACATTAGAAAAGGAGAAGAATGGTTACTTAAGGCCGCTCGTCAAGGATATGCAGAGGCTCAATATGAACTTGGAGTTTACTACTATAAGGGTGAAGAAGTCCCTCAAGATAAGAAAGAAGGTATAAAATGGTTCCAGAAAGCTGCTGACCAAGGAATTGCAGAGGCTCAATTTAATCTTGGGTGTGCTTATAATAACGGAGATGGAGTTCCTCAAAATAAAAGAGAAGCCGTGAAATGGTTCCAAAAGGCTGCTGAGCAAGGAGGTGCAGATGCTCAATTTAATCTTGGATGTTATTATGATATAGGTGATGGAGTTCCTCAGGATAAAAGAGAAGCCGAAAAATGGTATCGAATGGCTGCTGAGCAAGGACATGAAAATGCGAAAACAAACCTCAGAATCCTACAAGAATTAAGAGTCCTTAAAGCAAAAAAAGAGAAATTAATAAGAGAGCATGCTGAAGAGAATTTTGAGGATATACATAAATTTGTAGCTTCAAAAGACCCCGAGCCAACCACCCGTGCACACCAGGCTAAAAAGAGGGAGCTGATGGCAGCAGACCCGTCCGGCCGCCGCTACGAGGCCTGGTTAGACTCGCTTTATGACTGGATCTGCCCAAAGTGCAAACAGTGGTCGCAAGTTTACCACACTTATCGTAATACTTTTCCATATAATGCCACAAATAGAGAGAGAATCTTCCTAGATGAACCCCCTGCCTACGTTTGTTATAAGTGCATTTATAAAATGAAACGTGGCGGCTACACGGGACCAAACATTATAAAGAGCACACATGAATGACCAACACATTCTGTTGTTGATGGTAAGTTCCTCTCTCCTCCAATTGGCAGGAAAAGAAGAAAATAAAATACGGCTTCGGCAGGAGCATGTTTAGACACATAAGGACAGCGTAACACAGCTTGCATATACCTGCAGGTGGCCAAATAATGCTTCTAGCGGACGAGCCCAACATTCGCGAGGTGACTGCTTTCCCAATGACCCAGAAAGCTGAAGATTTATTGGTGGGTGCTCCTGCTTCAGCAACGGACGCACAATTAAAAGAACTTCACTTAAAAATTGTTCTGCCACCGGCGAAGGTCGGACTGGATAAATAGAATAAATTTTTCCTGAGAGCCCCCCTGTCATCCCCCCCCCTTCGCGCGGGCGGAGGATGACACAGATGGGTGAGTAACGACTCCACAAGTTAATTAATATTTAACTTTTTCCTGATAGGAACGAGTAAGAGATTAGCAGAGGAAAGATCGTGATGATGCTTAAAATGAAAAATAATCCACTCATTAGCCTTACTTTCGGAGTCATGTTTCTTATTTTGGATAATACTGCCGTGTTATCGAGATACGAGTGGACTTGTTATAGGCATCCTGTTCCCGGCTGGACACCGTGTGTGTGTACGCACAACCCAGGAGAGCCGCTTTGCTTTTGGTCAAGTGAGCCAACGTGTTCACCGTGCGATCCATCAACAATATGCCATGTCGCATGCCCAGGGGAAATGTGCAACCTTCATCAGGGATGTAATGCATGGCCAAAGAGCACAAACAAGTGTTCGTCCTCTCAGACGCCTTCTCAGAGCTTCGATAATCTGTGCCATAGTTTGGTTAGTCGTTGACCTCAATTTTTGATAAACAGGGAACAAAATTTAAAGGCCTCCTTATCCAACTTTCAGGACGGCTTACCCTATAATATTTATACTTATTAACCAAAAGCTTGCTTGGTAAATGGTTGATTTTGGCAGCGTATCCTTATCCACAAATTCCCAGTTGGTTCTGTCGGCCAATATTGACCCGGGTTGCCCCCGCATACAGATTTGCTCTCTTTCTCATGGCGTTAATTGGTGATACTTTTTCATCTGTAACTCTGTTCTGTGCTGCTGTTTCCAACAAACACTTGACGGAGGCGCACTTCATTTTAGAACAGGCCACTTCTTCTGGGTATTTTTTTGGGAGGAAACAATGAAAAATTATGAAGGTTACACGGGGCCAAACATTATAAAGAGCGTACATGAATGAGAAACTGAAATTGTTGTTCACGGTACGTTCCTCCCTCCTCCAATTGGTGGGAAAACAAAAACAAATACGTTTGACGGGAGCATGCTTAAACACTCCGAAAATTGCTGCAAAATGGACGGCGCCTTTACAAAATTGGGCTTTGACCATTTCGCAGCTTGATATATATTTTGAAGGAAGACTCCAACTGGGCTCAATGTTTAACCGTTGACACAGTTAGTTGAACACTCTCGAGGAGATAGTGTCTGCGTAGATAGAGCATTGCTAAATCTTTCCGAAATGTCCCCCATCTGGACTCGACAAACCCGACAAAAGTCACTTGCTGTCAAGTTTGTCGGGTAGTCCTATGGGACCCAATCCCTCTAATACCCCTTAACTACTCCTAAAACTATCTTGTTACACATACGCATAAACTCTCATGCCACAAGCTCCATTTCTAAGCAGTCTCTTTAATTGACAACACAATAATTTGTTACTTTATATTATTATAAACAACAGTATATGTCTGAGCCGCAATACTGTTTACCCCAATATAACGTAGCGCTTACCTTATTCTTTTTTGGGATAAGTTCAAAGGTGCACACACCAATAGTTGTTGAACTTTTTTGCCCCGGAGGAGTCGCCCATGCGTACACATGTGCGTGCACTTTTGTGCAACATGAATCCACATCCGTCTTTAGAGTATGTAGGTTCTGATCATTAGGAGCGTAGTTATTGCCACTATCGAGATTCGTATGGGGGCAACCATCGAACTTACATTTGGCCGACCCGAGTTGGTCACTATCATCAGCAGATGTTGCCATGTTAATATGATAGCTAGAGTTTGACTTATTTGTTATGTTTAATTCTGCTGGCCATGCCCATAAAATGTCAGACGGCAAGAATGTTAAAATCGTTGCTACAAGTGAAACTGCGAATTTTGTAGATTTTATTGTGCTATTTTTCATAAGACACCTCCCTTAATTTTATAACCCTACCCAAAAAGGTTTAATAAAAAGTAAAAATAGAGTTAAAATAGCTTGAAAATGTTACTCGATCACATGAAATGCTTGAAATCTCACATTGGCTTTTTGTTCGATTTTGAATCAATGGAGACATCTGCGAACTTATACCAGTTAGGAAAAATAAACTGACGACCCCCCAAGTGCGTCATCCCGGAATTTAAAAACCCTTCGCTACCCTTTTGGGGTGAGCGTTAGGGTTTTTTAATATCCGGGACCTAGAGAGATCTTTGAATCACAGAAAGTTCTGGGTCCCGGACATTAAGAAAATCTAAACCGGGCTGTGCCCGATATGATTTTCTAAATTCCGGGATGACGCCGTGTGGTTAG
>DATKTE010000015.1:0-2164 GCA_035531295.1 Alphaproteobacteria bacterium | reverse complement strand
ATGGGTGAAGGATCTGATACGAAAAAGATCCCAAACCATTTTAAAAATTTATCAACCGAAAAGCTTAACATATTATTAGAGGCACTTGTTGAAGGAGATGGGAGTCAAAGAATGGCAACAAAGAAAAAGCCAACTAAAAAGAAATATATTACGTACACCACAACATCAACTCAATTAAGAGACGATGTGTTAGAAATAGTTTTAAAGCTAGGGTATGCTCCTACTGTGAAGCATGAAAAAAGATTCGGAACCCTAAAGGACATTTATAGAGTATACTGGTCTGATTCAGACATAGGAAAGTTTCCTAAACTAGCATCTAGAGATATGACAGTCAAACCTCAAAAGACAAAAGTCGTTATTAAGGATGTAGATTATGTTGGGAAGGTTTGGTGTGTTGAGGTTCCTAATCACATTATCATTTCCGAACGAAATGGTAAAATTGGTATTCACGGGAATTCTTCCGCCTCTGTTGGTATTGAAGCTATGATTCAGAGATTGACCACTTTTAGAAATATGATTTCTGAATGGATCACAGACTTTTTATATCTTCCTGAAGCTAAAAGACAAGGATTCATTGACGAAAACCCTGAAACTGGAGAGCAAGAGTGGATTGTTCCTAAGATTAAGTGGAACTCGATGCACTTGAGAGATCAGCAGCAGTATAGAACCTTTATTATTCAGTTGTATGAAAAAGGTCTCGTTAGCGCACAAACAGTTCTAGAGTCATTTGACATTGATCCAGATCAAGAAATTGAAAGAAAGCGTTATGACGCTGTCCAAATGATGGCTCTTGGACAAGGACTCGGTCAACCACAACAAGGCGACGAAATGGGCGGCGGTTTTGGTGGAGGCGGAGGAATGGACTTGGGAGGCGGAGGAATGGACTTAGGCGGAGCACCTCCCATCGGAGCTGGAGGGGATATGGGTGGAGCACCTCCTGCACCAACAGGCGGAGAGGCAGCTTTAGCTAAGACAGGTCCATTAACAGCGGAAATCGCAGATCCTAGTCAGTTCGGTGGAAAGGTTCTTAAAAAAAAATCTCGTGAGAAGTTAGTTTCAGAACAGAAGAAGATGGAAGCGAAGCAGATGAAGCCTTCCTCATTTTCAGAAGGGGCAGACGGACAAATTCGAGACGAGAAGGGCAGAATTGCTTTTACTAAAATTGAAAGAACCTTAATGGATCACATGATTCAAAATCAGAAGAATGGGATAATTAGATATCCTATTATTCCACAGTATAAGTTAATGGTTGGCAATGTCGAACATCCTGTAGATTTTGCTTTGCCTCACGTTAAGCTTATTATTGAAGCTGATGGAGAGATTTATCATAGCGCTCCTAAACAAGTTCAGAAAGACAATGAAAGAGATAGGCAGCTCAATCAAATGGGTTGGACTGTGTTGCGATTTAAAGACTCTGAAATTGAAAAACAACCACAGCAGGCAATTAGCAAAATCGTTCAGACAATTATGAAGATCGAGAATGCTCACAAAAACAACGCTCAAAAATAAGAACACTTTATAATTAAATAAAGGGATCTATATCATTTTTTTAGAAACACAAAAAATGATATTAGATCTTTTTTATTGGAGATTCTCATATGCAAAAAGAATCCAAGGAAAAACTTGTTGAAAAGAACATTCGGTGGCAAGAAGAGTATACCGATAAGACCCAATTCCTCAAAGAGCAGTTTGAAGATGTTGTTGGGCCAGGAAGTTATTTCAGATTTGAGGGTAAAGCCCCAAACAATGATGCCTATTATTGCATTATTGGACCTGCTAAGGTTCACGCTCCTAGAGCCAAATTTTTCGCTGGTGTAAGAAAACTACCAGCAACATACTCTGCTGGCGGAAAGTATTTTGATAGTCTTGACTCTGCCGCGAGATACGCTAAAGAAACTTGGGGTGTTCCAACTCCTGCAAGTTTAAAGCCTTATACTTCCAGACAGCTTGCTGGTATTTCCAAGAGAGTGAGTGATTGGAAAGCTGAGCGTGAAAAAGAAGACGAAAAGAAAGATGAGAAGGGGAAAGACGTAGAAGCTTTTAATATCGATGTCATTCTTAGAGAGGCGATAAATGACATAGAGTCTCTTAATCCTGGTGTCATTTTTAAAGAAGCGATGCCTATTCCGAAAGATATTAGAACGGGATATATCTGGCACACCTA
>DATKTE010000014.1:0-4730 GCA_035531295.1 Alphaproteobacteria bacterium | reverse complement strand
ATAGAAAATGCTAAACTTATTTTTACGGCTGCTCGCCATCCAAAAAACTTTATTTCCCTGTATGGAGCCGACCATTTGTTGTCGCGTGTTGAGGATGCAGATTACGTGGCTGACATTATTAATAGTTGGGTGAATCGTTATATGTCTGGAGAAAAAGCGGTATTACCTACTGAAGAAGATGATTTACAAGAGGTTACAGTGACCGAGTCAGGAGAAGGAAAGTTTACGCAAATCGTTCACGCTGCGGGTCACACATTTGTTGTTGATGAGCCCATTGATGGGGGGGGAGATAATAAAGGGCCTGGGCCTTATGACCTTCTGCTGGCTAGTTTGGGGGCTTGTACCTCCATAACGTTGCGACTCTACGCCGAACACAAAAATATTCCTCTTAAGCGCGTAAAAGTAAGTTTAAGCCGTGAAAAAATATATAATGATGATTTGGTGAATTGTGTCGAAGCCAATGCGCGGTTGGATTTAATTAACCGAACCATTACTGTGACAGGAGATCTGACGCCTGAAGAAAGAGATGGCCTTTTTCGAATTTCAGAAAAATGCCCTGTTCATAAAACACTCTCCCGGCCTTCCGTAATTAAGACGCGTTTGAAGACAGAAAAATTATAGCAGTACCCCACTTGATTAACTCTACCTTATCAATCAAAACCCAAACATATGATCCAAGCTAAATTCGCCGTTCTTGTTACGCAACCCATGATAGCCAAAGAGACGGCATGTTTTATCTTGAATGATAACGTATCCACCTCTTGCTTTTTCACGGTCTGAGCTTGAAAAAGTGTCCTGGTAAACCCATAAACGAGACCCGCTTTGGGGGATGTTTAAAGAAGCTTCCGCAATGGCGTCACCATTTTTTGTGTAAAGGATCAACTTTGTATCTGATGAGTTATGCCAGGGAGTTGATGCTGGGTAAATCAAGTGACAGAAAGTTTCAATATCATCATCAACCCTTAAGAATAGCCCCGTCGTTAAACCAGGTGGTGGTCCTTTATAGGATTGAGGCTCATTCTTGTATGTAATAGCTGTATTAAAAATATGGCTTCCAAAGCTTGTTTCGGCTTGAGCAGGGAGAGTTTTATGCTCGTACCGAAATAGGCCATGCAGCCAGCCGTCAGCCTCATCACCAGCCTCAAAGTCATAGACAAGCTCAACGTGGCCATAATCTTGGCCGAGTTGGACAAGCTCATTCAGGATAAGAGCTTTTTTATGATCACGTGGTAGATTCCCGAATGCATAACTTCCTTTATGGTTGCCTTGGCTGTCATAGATTAAAGCTTTGACGGGCATGAACTTCAGTTCGCGACTCATGGGGGTAGCAAGCATAGAAGTGGTATAATAATCCGTTGGAAAAAGAGGGGCAGGCAAAATGAACCCTTTCCCTAAAACATCCTTTATTTCCTTAAGTTTAAGATCGGGTTTTAAGTCATTCCTTTCAACATTCACATGCGCCATACAACGGTAGCCTTTTTCATTAATGACTTCGTAGCGAGGACGAACAAAATAGTGACCGGCATGAAGTTCAATTTGTTGAGGCCAGCGGGAAGTTGGAAAAAACTTCGCAACATCAAGGGCGTACGTTGCGAAAGGAGCAATATCTTGATCAAGATAAACCTTATCCGTATGACCCATCAGATTTAAACTTACTCCTTTTGCTGGTACGGGGAAGGAGTGGCTATTTTGTAGCCATAGGATCACGCGTTCCCCCTCACGCGGTGCGGGAAGTCCTGAGAAGTATTCAGATGGCCACGCATTGGCGTCATGGGTTGCAGAAAGCATTCCGGTGTCATGGAAAGTATCCAAGGCATATTTTACGATACTGTGCCCTTGTGTGCCAGTAATATGAATAAAAAGCTGGCCAGTAAAATTAGGGAGGTTAAAGCGTTCTTTTACATCTCGACTGTCAATGACCAGAGAATGCACCGACGGAGATAGATCTTCATTCCATTCAGCAAGTTTTTTTCCCTTTTCATCAAAGAGAATGGCCCAGAGTTTGACTTTTTGAGAGCCATATTTTGCCCAGCAATTTGCGCTTTTTATTCGGGTATGCCAGCCATCTTCTTCACGGAAAAAGGCAAAGTTTGTCGAAAAATTTAAATCGGATAAATAATTATTTGGGTCTGTTAGCATTACGTCGGGAAGGCGTAGCTCTTTCAAGCTTACCACTTCACAAGACGGGGGAAGAAGATGACCCATTTGTGCCAAATGTTTTTTCGGCTCAAAAGAAAGAATAAGAAGTCTTTTCGGCTTATCTTTTTGAATTCGTGTAATTAAATCCGTTTCGGAGGTTAAAGCTTCAACAGCTTGAACATAAACCTTGTCAGGCATTGTAAGCCCAGTCATCGCAAGGAAATCACTCAGATGCCCTTCCGGGTCATAAATTGCTGGAAGCGGTTTGGTTTTGAAAGCATTTAAACGTTCTGCCACCATCGGGTGTCCTAAGGCTTTAAAAAAAGTACAAGGCTTTTGATTAGCAAATGTTTTTATCTTTAAAACCATAGGGATCTCCTCTTAGAGCTTCATCTTTTCTCGGACAAGTGCAGCAACTTTTGCTGTATCATTAAAGGGAGTATATGTCCAGGGCTCTATGACCCCTTGAAAGGATCGTACAACCCCTTCTTGGACCAGCCCCTCAATGAATTTTTTTGGCTTTGTACTTCCATGATTCAAAAGGGGGAGGATATAAACGGGCTTACCTGTAAAACAGGCCTCACACACCATATTCACCGAGTCATCAGTTACGAAAAGAAAATCAGCAACCCCCAGCATGGCAAAATAAGGATTCAGTTTTTCAATGTCTGCCAAAAAAATATTGGGCTCATTTCTAAGCAATTCTGTTAAGTGATCTCGAAAGGGTGTGCGAAAGGATGGAGTGATAAGAATGCTGCCTTGGGTTCTATCGCGGATCAAAATAATATTCTTAATAAGATCGTCAAGTGCCTCAAGAGGCATTTTATAACGATTCGTACTTCCTCCTAAAAGGACAACACTATAAGGGCGAGGGAGATCCTCAAAAAGAAAAGCATGGGATCTTATTCCCTCTTCAATCTTTTCAGGAGTTATCTTATGAATGGCGCCTTTTGTTGAAATAACGTTAGAGCCTTTGAGTTTATCATGTTCTGGGCAGACAATAAGATCAAAGTCTTTAAGATTTAAAATGGGGTTTTGGATGTGCACACAAAAGGTCTTCCCTCCATTTTGTTTCTTAATTGCCAGAGCGAGAGGAGCAGATCTTCGCCCGCAGCTAATGACAAGATCAGGCCAGGGAGCTGAGAGAGGGTCGCTCCCAGTTGTTAACTGGGTGAGAGGATTTCCATAAGAAAGGCTAAGCCAGCCCCAAGGCCAGCGCCTTTTACAAGTTTTATGGACAGTAGGAAGCCCAATGGCTTCAGAAAGACCCTTTACTTGGCTCTGCATTCCAGGATATTCATCCGTGATGGTCCAGCATATTTTCTTTGAAGGTGTCATCATACTCTACGCTGCATAATCAATTGCAAGGTTGTCCCATACACTTTCTAGGGCGTCAATTAAATCATCAATCATATGATCAGTGTGTACGGGGGAAGGAGTTATTCTGAGCCTTTCTGTACCTCGTGGAACCGTAGGGTAGTTAATCGGTTGAACATAAACATTATGCACATTTAAAAGCTGATCGGATGCCAGTTTACATTGATAAGCATTTCCGACCAAAATGGGGATAATATGAGAAGAAGTTGGCATAAAAGGAATCCCTGCCTGAACGAGCCTTTTTTTAACTTTTTCAACGGTTTCTTGATGGCATTGTCTTTCCATTTGACTCACTTTGAGGTGTCGTATGCTGGCAAGGGCACCAGCAGCAACAGCAGGAGGCATGGCGGTTGTAAAAATAAATCCTGGGGCAAAACTTCTGACAAAGTCTATAAGATCCGTTGAAGAAGCAATGTAGCCACCAACGACGCCAAAGGCCTTTCCCAAAGTTCCTTCAATAATACTCAGTCTGTGATCTTGTTTATCTCTTTGGGCGATGCCCCCGCCTTTATGTCCATATAGGCCTACAGCATGAACTTCATCAATAAATGTGAGAGCATTATATTCCTCTGCTAAATCACAAAAGCTCTCAATAGGGGCAATATCACCATCCATAGAATAGACAGATTCAAATATGACAAGTTTGGCTCTTTCTTTTGGGTAACGAGCAAGGAGTTCTTTAAGATGTGAGACATCATTATGGCGAAAGATTTCCCTCTCCGCGCGGCTGTAGCGAATGCCTTGAATAATGGAGGCATGATTACAAGCGTCTGAGAAAACGACACATTCGGGCAAGTGACTAGCCAATGTACTGATAGAGGCCTCATTAGAGACATAACCTGATGAGAAAATAAGAGCAGCTTCTTTATTATGAAGATCGGCAATCTCTCTCTCCAGGAGGACGTGGTAATGGTTTGTTCCGGCAATATTGCGCGTTCCTCCCGCGCCCGCACCGACTTTACGGGTAGCCCCAATCATTGCATTGAGAACCTTTTCATGCTGACCCATGGCCAAATAATCGTTGGAGCACCAGACCACAACGCGACGAGAGTCTCCCTCATTATAATAATGTGCGTAGGGGAAATCTTGAGCACAGCGCTCTAAATCGGCGAAAATTCGGTACCGACCTTCATTTTTAATGTCTTGGAGCTTTTGTTTAAAAAAGACGTCATAATCCATAAAGAACAACTTGGCTAAGGATAATTTTTAATTAA
>DATKTE010000013.1:0-9961 GCA_035531295.1 Alphaproteobacteria bacterium | reverse complement strand
AAGAAAAAGAAGATTTTGCCGAACCACAAGCGGAAAGATTAAAATCTTTTAAAGACAGCTTCACTAAATACGTCTGGAGCTCGCGAGAAAGGCCAAAGGAATTGCCAACCGTGTTAGACCTTTTAGATGCTCTCAACCAGGCGAGCAGCATCTATCATTTAAGACAGCTGGTCACCCGAGGCACGCGGCTTGAGGAGCTTAAAGGAGATCGAAAAGGTCAAATAAGTTTACGCATTAATGACCAATGGCGTTTGTGTTTTGAATGGAAATCTAATGATGGCGCTTATGAAATTGAAATTGTAGATTATCATAAGTAAATAAAGTATCTAGAAGGACCGACACACCCGACAAAAGTTAAATTTGTCGAGTCATCTTTAGGTTATACCAATTAAATAAATTAACCTGACGAGATTTTTGTGCTAAAATGTTTTTTAGAACAGGACCCTTGCTGGTTTTCTTCTCGTGTATTTCAAACGCATCCCTGAAGTAAGCGAAAGTATTTATTGGGGTGGTTTCAAGTTTAAAATCGTTGATCTGGATGGCGAAAGAATTGATAAGGTTCTAATACAAAAAATTCAAGACTAGGAATAAAAAGAAATAAAGTTGAGTCTTTGCAATAGCTTTAATAGAAAAAAGAAAAAACGTGTTCAATAAAAATTGCAAAATACCCTCTAAACGCTCATCTGAAATTCTGTTGGAAATTGCGCAAGATCAAAATTTAGAAGGTAATCTGACCTACCGATATATTTTGCAAGCTTTGGGTAAACGTGCGTTTGGCATCGTATTTTTATTTTTTTCCTTACCAAGCGTGTTGCCCTTCTCAGCAATACCTGGTGTTTCTCTTCTTTTTAGCATTCCCATAGCCATTTTTGCTTTAGAAATGATTTTTGCAAGAAAATCCCTTTGGTTACCAGAGGGTATTGCTAATAAGACTATTTCTCATTCAAAGATTTCTAGAATTATCACTGCAGTTATACCTTATGTAATGAAGTTGGAACGCTTGTCAAAACCAAGATGGGCATTAATGACTTGTCGCATTATGGAAATTGTTAATGGCATAGCAATCCTCTGTTTAGCCTTTTTATTAATGCTACCCATTCCCTTAAGTAATTCTATTTTTGGAGCTTTGCTTGTTATTTTTAGTCTCGGGATTGCAGAAAAAGACGGCCTTCTTATTTTTATAGGATATTTTTGTTTTATATTGTATCTATGTTTTGTATATTTAACTATAATAAAAGCAGTTGAGTATTTTTTTTCTTTTTAAGAAAAATTAGTATTAAACTCGCTTTACGTAAGAAAAGCTCGAGTAGATAAAAAAGAATTTAGAAGCCTTTATATTTATAAATGAACCTCTTAATATTATTTATTTTTTCTACTCTTTTTCTTAATTATACTTCCAGGGACCCATCCGGTTAAGACTTCTCTCATTTCTTTAATTTCGACCAACTTACCAAATTTTCTCAAGGATAGGATTATAGAGCCCGCAAGCAGTATAGCTGTTGCCAGGAGAGCGTAGTGAGTCGGAATAAATTCTTCTCCAAAGACTCCGTTTAAAATCATTTTTAACCCGATAAGAATCAGAATGATAGAAAGCCCATACTTTAAGTAAATAAATCGATGGATGATATCAGCTAGAGCAAAATATAAAGCTCGCAAACCTAGAATGGCAAATACATTAGAGGTATATACGATAAAGGGATTTTTAGAAATGGCAAAAATGGCAGGGATAGAATCAACAGCAAAGATAAGGTCACTTATCTCAATTAAAATCAAAACAGGGAAGAGGGGTGTGAAAACGATTTTATCTTTCTTATAAATCCAAAACTTTTCCCCCTTATAGTCACTTGTAATGGAAAGATGCTTATAAAGCCATTGAATTACCTTGTTGTTATCGAGATCAGGTTGAGTGTTAATGGCCCAAAGCATCTTAAGACCTGTCATGATTAAAAAGCCTCCGAAAACAAAGATAATCCAATGAAAGGATTCAATAAGAGAGGCGCCTGTAATAATAAGGAGAGCTCTCATGACTAAAGCCCCTAAAATCCCCCAGAACAAAACACGATGATGGTATTGAGACGGAACTCGGAAATGAGTAAAAATAAGGACAAACACAAAAATGTTGTCAACGCTTAAACTTTTTTCAATGAGATAGCCTGTTAGAAACTCTATACCTTCTTGAGCTCCTATAAAGAAGTACATGCCCCAAGCAAAAAGTAGGCCTAAAGCTATATAAAAAACAGATAAATACAAAGCTTCTTTAAGATGAATTCTATGTTGTTTACGGTGAAAAATTCCTAAGTCTAAAACAAGTAAAAGTAGGATAAAGACATGAAAAATAACCCAAGCCCACCAAGGAAAAGACATGAAAATACTCCATTTTTTATTTATTTTAACTTGAAAACAATGTAATAACAATTAAATAAATTAACCTGTGTCGCAAACAAGTGATATGTCCGATTTAATTAACAAGTGAGTTGTTCGATGAGAAGATGAGGCCTGAGAGGAGGTCCATATGGGAAGAACACAACTTACAGAGGACATTCACAAGATGAGATTCGAAGACATCTATGGAAATTACATGAAGGGAAGATATCGTTTCAGCGTGTTGTCATGCTTGAAATAAGTTCATCTCTCAATCAGGTAGAATTAGAAATATTTGTTCAAGGCAATGGGCTACTTTGTCAGGTTAATTTATTTAATTGGTGTTATATTCAGTTCATAAATGAGAATTTTCTGCGGAGATTCGTCGTTCACGCTTCTCCCTGGGAGGTCAGTCTATTGTTTTATTGGCGAATAAGGCTATTTCTTGCAGCCCCTCTCTATAGGTTGGAAAAAGCAGTGATGGAACAAGCTCCTTTAGAAGGCGATCATTCTTTACCCGCTTAGAATCCTGATAAAAACGGCGGCCCATGGCTGTGAGAGAAGCGTCTTCAAAGGGGATCAACGGAGGGGGCTCCATTCTCAACAACGTCGCCCCGTAAGCAACGATTTCATGAGATGATGCTGGCTCATTATCCGCTAGATTATAGATGCGTCCTGGATGAGGTGCCTGGATTGAAGCTTTAAGAGACTGGACGATATCTTCCACATGAATGCGAGAGAAGACAACACCTTCTTTAAAAATACGTTGAGCACAACCTGCCTTGAGGTTTTCAAGCACATTGCGTCCCGGTCCATAAATACCAGCGAGACGGAAAATATGAATCGGGAGATTTGCGTCTTCGCCAAGCTTAAGCCATTGTTGCTCAGCTTTTATCCGCGCTATGCCTTGAGGGGAATTGGGGTTCGTTTCAGACGTTTCATCAACCCAATTGCCTTTGTGATCGCCATAAACCCCAGTTGAGGAAAGGTATCCAATCCATTTCAAATGGGTAACTTTAGGTAAAATTTCTTTAAGATAAGGAACAATTAGATCTCCGTTTTGATCTGGGGGAATTGAGATCAGGAGAGAATCACTTTCTTGAAGAGCATTAAGGATATCTTGAGAAAAGGGACCTCCCCTGTATAAAAAGAGATTCTCCCCTTGCCTTGTACGCGAGGTTCCTATTGTTCCGATGAAACGAGAGACATATCCATAGCCAAAACAAAATAGCACTCAAAAATCCAAATTTGTGTAATGGGAAGGTGGCGAAAGCCCGGGAACTACATCGTTCAAGATTGCACGAAAACTTGGGCGAGATTTCACTCGAGCATACCAAAGCTTGGTCACGGGGTGTTTGTCCCAGGGAACATCACCTAAATAATCAATGCAGGAAAGATGGGCGGCTGCTGTAATGTCTGCGAGAGAAAACTCGTCACCCGCCAGCCACTTCCGCCTGTCACAAAGCCAAGAAATATACTCAAGATGATCATGAATATTGGTGTTGCCGATACGGATCGCGGCTGAGTCTGGGCCCCCTTGGCCCATCTTGCGCCTTAAGACTTTTTCATAAACCAGGTTATGGGTCACTTCTCCATTAAACTTTTCATCAAACCAGGCAACAAGCCTGCGCACCTCTGCTCGGGGCGATGAGGTTTTTCCCAACAATGATGGCTCCAGATAGATTTCTTCTAGATATTCAGCAATAGGATAAGAATTGGCGATGTTTTTTCCATCATCATCCGTAAGGACAGGGGGGAGGCCTTCCGGATTTAAAGGTAGAAAAGAAGGATTAGGTTCCCATGGTTTAATCATAATCAATTCAAAATTAAGTTTTTTTTCAGCGAGCAAAATGCGAATTTTACGAGAAAAAGGACAGAGCCAATAGTGATAGAGTTTTCGCATTGATGATTATTCCTTGGACTAATTTATGTTTTATGTTATTCAAACTCAACTTCTACCATAGCGTGACCCCATGACTCTAGAACAAATTTTACTCCTTTCTTTTATCCAAGGCATTTCAGAATTTCTACCCATCAGTTCATCTGGCCATTTGGTGCTTGTACCCGCCTTGTGTGGCTGGCGTGATCAAGGGCTTATGATAGATGTAGCTGCTCACATTGGAACCTTGGGGTCTGTTCTTTTTTATTTTCATAAAGATGTCTTTTCGCTTTTTAAGGGTTTTTTCTCTCTTTTGAAAGGTCAGTTTAATGAAAATACTCAACTGCTTTTCAACCTCGTCATAGCGACGATTCCCGTAGTTTTGTTGGGACTTCTTTTTGAAAACATGATAGGGGGCGCTTTAAGAAGTGTCACAATCATTGCATGGATAGGCATTATATTTGGCATTATACTTTATGTAGCGGATAAATATGGGCATTTCATAGAAACCGTTGCGGACACGAATGCAAAACGTTCTTTGTTCTTCGGACTCGCACAATGCGCAGCACTTGTTAATGGTGCTAGTCGTTCAGGTATTTGTATAACCGCGGGGCGCTTTATGAATTATAAACGGACAGATGCAGCCCGTTTTGCCTTTTTAATGTCAATTCCTACCATTACGGCTGCGGGGACTTTGAAAGGGTATCAACTCTTTAAGTCTGGTGATCTCACGATGATAAATGACGCGGTCATGATGGCTATTTTCTCCTTTTTCTTTGGTTTTTGCGCCATTGCCTTTATGATGCGTTGGCTCCAAAGATCAACTCTTACACCTTTTGTAATTTATCGTATTTGTTTAGGTATTGTTCTTCTTGCTCTTGTCTATAGTGGATTTATGAGTGCTATCCCCTGCACTTAATCTAAAAGTTGTTTCTATTCTGCTTCTAAAGTTACTTCAATTTTGCTCAATGAAGATGAGTGATGATCCATAACGAGTGTGTCAACCATCAGACGCATAGCTTCTTCGGGAGGAGCTTTATCGACTGCCAAGGTTATCGTTTCCTCAAACATGGGGTCGGCAGGAGGGGTGTTGCAATCGTCATAAAAGCTTGCTGTTAAAACATAACGTCGAGGTTTAGTTTGGAACTTTTTAGAGAACGCTGTGTCATTATGGTACACGATTTTGTAATTTTTGCTGAATGGTTCAGCTGGTAGGATCGCGTAATCTATTAAAATGAGAGAGACGTTCCTAAAATCATTTGTATAAGGACTATAATCCATATTGAATCGAAGGCGATTAACAATAGCGGTGTAATTAACAGCTTCTAATTCCATGGTCCGTTTTGATGGCAAAATATTGATCCAGGGTAAAGGCGCTGTATCTTGTAGAGGAAATTCTGCACCCGGCGCGGGACCTTCGCGAGTATACCTTCTTTGAGTGACATTACACCCAACTAATAAAAAACATGAAACGACAACTATGGCTCTTTTCACAGCTTTCCCTTTTTTATTCTTTTTCAATGCCTGCTTTTTAAAGTATGCCAGAAAGAGCGGAGAAGGCCAAGACCATAGTGGTTGAACTACTCTTTAACCCTTGCCCACACCCGCTTCATGACAAGGTACATTAAAATCGTAAAGACGATAAAATAGATTAACACTTTATAGCCTGTTCTTTTCCTATCCTCTAACTCGGGTTCTGCCGCCCAAGCTAAGAAAGCAACGACGTCTTTAGCCATTTGGTTTATGGAGGGTTGAGATCCATCGCTATATGTCACAATTCCTTCTGAAAGAGGAGGCGTCATAGCAATTTGATTGCCTGGGAAATAGAGGTTGTAGTGAAGCCCCTCTGCTAACTGTATGTCTTTAGGGGGGGTCGTTTCATACCCTGTTAAAAGCGCATAAATATAATTCGGTCCTCCCGCGCGGGCTTTCGTGATAAGGGACAAATCTGGAGGCAGGGCACTGTTATTGGCAGCCCGTGCAGCTTGTTCATTCTTGTATGGGTTTGGGAATGTATCTGTTGGAAGGGCGGGTTTCTCAACAACATTCCCCTCGTCATCAATGACTTCAACTTTATATTCAGCTGCAATGGCTTTAATTTCTTCTGGGTTATAGCCGAGTGCAGCTAAATCTCTAAATCTGATTTGCTTTAGACCATGGCAGGCAGAACAGACTCCTTGATAAACCTGAAGACCATGCTGAAGTTCAGTTCTATCAAAGGTTCCAAAAGGGCCTTGAAAGGACCAGTTTTGCTGAGGTAGGCTTGGTGTTTCAGTTGCGTAAAGTGGGTTCAAACTTCCCAAAAAAAGAAGACACAATAGGCTGGTTGTAACGGTTGCTTTATTGCTTTTCTGTAATACAGGTTCGCTCAGGCTTTTTGGGAGAGGTTTCGTTTTTTCATAAATTCCTAAAAGAGGCAAAGCTAAAAAGAAAAACGCAAAATAGAGGAGAGTTGTAAATTGTCCCAAGGTTTGGTTAGAAAGTCCCCCTAAAGTTGCGAAGATATGATCAGGCGAATAAGCTCCGACATATCCTAATACGAAGCAATCCATGACAAAGCCCCAAAAAACCCATTTATACAAAGGTCTAAATGTAGCACTTCGGACTTTAGAAGTATCGAGCCAGGGGACAAAAAATAAAACGGAAACTGAACTTACCATGGCTAAAACCCCAAGGGTTTTATTAGGGATTGAGCGTAAAATGGCATAAAAGGGAAGGAAATACCATTCAGGGACAATGTGAGGAGGCGTTACCAAAGGATTGGCTGGAATGTAGTTATCGGGTTCGCCAAAAAAATTGGGGTGAAAGAAAATGAAGTAAGACCAAATCAGGGCAAAAACCCCTAACCCAAATAAATCTTTGACGGTGTAATAGGGATGGAAGGGAATACTATCGCGAGGTTCTTTCCGCTCAATTCCCAAAGGATTATTCGATCCATGCTGATGGAGCGCTATGAGGTGAAGGATCACAACACCTACAATTAAAAAAGGAAAGAGGTAATGCAGAGCGAAAAAGCGATTTAGCGTAGGATTATCGACAGAAAACCCTCCCCATAACCATTCTACAATTGATTCACCAAAGGGAAGGACTGAAAAAAGGTTGGTTATGACGGTAGCGCCCCAATAACTCATTTGTCCCCAAGGCAAAACATATCCCATGAAGGCGGTGGCCATCATTAAAAGCAAGATAACAACACCAAGAATCCATAAAAGCTCACGTGGGGCTTTGTAAGAACCATAATAAAGACCGCGGAACATGTGGATATAAACAACGATAAAAAACATGGTGGCGCCATTGGCATGTAAATAGCGTAAAAGCCAGCCATAATTGATATTGCGCATAATGTATTCAACACTATCGAAGGCTTGTTTTGTGTTCGGTTCATAATGCATAGCGAGGAAAATCCCCGAAAGAATCATCACAACAAGTGTAATCCCTGCAAGGGAGCCAAAGTTCCACCAATAGTTTAGATTTTTTGGCGTGGGATATTCCCTGAGTTCATGGTCAATGAAAGAAAAGAAGGGCAAGCGATAATCGATCCACCGGACAACGTTTACAAGTTTACCCATGCTTGACCTCATCCACACCTAAACGAATTTGCGTTGAGGTTAAAAAGGTGTAAGGAGGAACGGCAAGATTTAAAGGGGCGGGCCCGCGTCTTACACGTCCTGATGTATCATAAAGAGAACCATGACAAGGGCAGGCCCATCCTCCATATTTCCCGCGATTTTGTGTGGGCTTGTTGCCTGTCGGGATGCACCCTAAATGGGTGCAAATGCCGACAACAATGAGCCAATCATCATGCCCTTTTTTGACACGAGCTTGATCGGTTTCAGGATCAATTAGATCTTTAAGAGGGGTTTGTTCGGCTTCTTTAATTTCTTTTGGTGTTCGATGGCGCACAAAAATAGGCTTGCCCCGCCAAACAACAGTAATGGCTTGTCCCGCGGGAATGGGTGAGAGATCAACATCAACAGTCGATTGGGCTAATATGTCTGCGGCAGGGTTCATGCTATCAATAAATGGCCAAGCAAAGTAAGCTGCCCCTACTGCCCCCACAGCCCCAGTCGTGAGAAGCAAAAAATCACGACGAGTGGGTTGTTTTTTTTTAGGTGAGGGAGGATTTTGTGTTGGTTCAGTCATAGTCTCCCTTCATTCTTTGTGCATCTTATCTGTACCCATTCATACTTGATATACATTTATCTTCGAATTGCCGCAAGATTAACATTCTTGCAAAAAGTAAGGATTCGACATAACACTTAAAGCATGGTTTCAGTGTAAAGGATTGACATGCATCTGGTTTTATTTCAGCCTGAAATACCTCAAAATGTGGGAACGCTTATGCGCTTTGCAGCTTGTATGGGCTTGCCCCTTGATGTTATCGAACCTTGTGGGTTCCTTTTTACAGACAAACACTTAAAGAGGGCTGGTATGGATTATATCGAGCTTGCAACGACCAATCGTTTTTCTTCCTGGAAAACGTTCTGTGAGGAAAGAAAGGGAAGTCGCCGTGTGGCCGTTACTTCTTCATCTTCCCAAAATTATAATGATTTTTGTTTTCAGCATTCTGATCTTCTTATTATGGGACAGGAAAGTACAGGATTCCCGCCCAATGTTATAGAAGATTGTCATGAGACTGTTACTATCCCCATGGTTTCTGGAAGGCGATCTCTTAACCTTGCCCTCGCTGCTGCTATTGTTGTAACAGAAGCCCTTCGTCAAACAGGCAAACTGCCCGGAGATTCACATGGATGAGAAAAAAAAACGTGCGTCTGAATGGTTTTCTTCCCTTCAAAATCAATTGATTGAGATTTTTGAAGGAATTGAAAAAGAAGCAAGCCTTGCTCAATATGACCAACCCCCCAGCCAATTTGCACGTAATCCCTGGGCCCGAGAGGGCGGGGGAGGGGGCACCATGGCTGTTTTGGAAGGGAGAGTCTTTGAAAAAGCAGGGGTCAATGTTTCAACAGTCTTTGGTGAGTTTTCGGAAGAATTTCGCTCTCAAATCCCTGGAGCTGATAAAGATCCGAGATTTTGGGCAAGTGGAATTTCTCTCGTCATTCATCCCAGAAATCCTCATGTGCCCATTGTGCACATGAACACGCGCATGATTATGACCCAAAAGGTGTGGTTTGGTGGTGGCGCTGATTTAACCCCATGTTTTCCATTGGAGCAAGATACGCAAGATTTTCATGCAGCCCTGAAGCTGACTTGTGATTCTTTTGAGCCAACCTATTACGAGAAATTTAAAAAATGGGCGGATGAGTATTTTTATCTTCCTCATCGCCAAGAAGCTCGTGGTGTGGGTGGTATTTTTTATGATTACCACAATAGTGGCGACTGGGAACATGACTTCGCCTTTACACAAGAAGTGGGGAAAACATTTGCCAACATCTACCCCGAATTGGTGAGACGTCATTTAAATAAGCCATGGACTGAATTCGATCGTAAAGCTCAGCTAAAAAAGCGTGGGAGATACGTAGAATTTAATCTTCTCTACGATCGTGGAACTCAATTTGGCCTCAGAACGGGAGGCAACGTGGAGGCCATTCTTATGTCTCTGCCTCCGCTTGTGGAATGGAAGGTGGCATAAAGTTTTGAGACGCAGTCCTAGTCAGCAGAACTTGGGGCAATCTTCCGCAGACTCGCCACAAGTGCATCTGGACTCGATAAGCTCTTCCCTTCGTCCCTGGTGCTCTCTCTCTCTCTCTCTCTCTCTCT
>DATKTE010000012.1:0-5680 GCA_035531295.1 Alphaproteobacteria bacterium | reverse complement strand
TCTTTGGCTTAAAAGAATACCAGCTAAACGTGTTGTTAGAACACGAGTTTTCCCGGTCCCTGCCCCCGCCAAAACCAAAAGAGGCCCTTCAGTAAGCTCAATCGCTTGTCGCTGAGCGGAATTTAAAGAGCTAACTTGCTCTAAAAACTGGGGGTTAGTTATTTCTTGGCCCTCAATGGACATATTTTTCTGCTGCACGAGTGACATCATCAAGCTTATAGCATGCTCTTCAAATGGGTGGAAGGGGCGTGAGCCTCAAAATAGAAGAAGATAAGAGTACTATAACCCACTAATGCGGCCATAAGATTTGAATCCGTAATCATTTTACTCTGTAAGTTAGGAGCTTATCACCTAAATTATAGAGTAACTTTCTTCGTTATAGACACTTCCCAAGCTCTTAAAAACCCACTAAGCTCTTAAAAAATTAACCAAAAAGGAACAATCGAATGGCTTTTGAACTCCCCCCCCTCCCCTATAAAGAAGATGCCCTTGAACCCCACATTTCAGCGCGCACTCTGAGCTTTCATTATGGAAAGCACCACTTGGCCTATGTGACAAACCTCAATAACCTTATTGAAGGCACTGAACTCGAGCAGAAATCATTAGAAGACATTATTCATCTCACTGCCAATAAGGCTGATAAAATGAGTATTTTTAACAATGCTGCCCAGGTATGGAACCATACCTTTTATTGGCATTCCATGGGTCATCAAGGTGGCGGAGCGCCTAAGGGAAGTTTGGGCGAAAAAATCACCAAAGACTTTGGAAGTTTTGACGAGTTTGCGAAACTTTTCAAACAAGCAGGCGTTGGTCAGTTTGGCAGTGGCTGGGCTTGGCTCGTTTTGGACAAAGATGGAAGCTTAAAGGTAACGAAAACTCCAAATGCCGATCTTCCGATGATTCATGGTCAAAAAGCCATTTTGACCTGTGATGTGTGGGAGCACGCTTACTATCTGGATTATCAAAATCGTCGCCCTGATTATGTTGATATTTTCCTTAAAAACCTTGCTAATTGGGACTTTGCTCAAAAGAATTATGAGGAAGGACTGAAAGTATAAACAATCAGCTTTTAACAGTTATTATTACTTTCCTATTGACGGAAAACAACGTGTCGCTATGATACGCAGCACTTGCCCCTGTGGCGGAATTGGTAGACGCGGCAGACTCAAAATCTGTTGTTCACAAGACGTGGGAGTTCGAGTCTCCCCGGGGGCACCATCCGGCGTCGTGCGGAACCCGCCAAGGCGTGGATGCCACGACGTAGCTTTAATTATAGAAGCCTTGGTAAAGGCAAAAGAAAGCTTAGTCGGACGAAAAAGTGCTCTGCAGGTGCGGCTGGCAAGCCATTAGATGGGCAAAGCAGCCCGACATAACCCCTGATTAAATACGGGGTGAATTCCGAGATGCACCTATCAGTTCATCTGTTTATTTTTCCTAATCGCTATCACCTCATAGTGCTTCTTTTTTAAAATTTAAAAATCAAGGCAAGAACTTTTCAGTTAGTAGAAATATGGCTTTGCTAGGTGGGTGAAACTGCTGTGTTCCCTTATATATTATATTTTTATTAATCTTATAATGATAAAATTTTTTTATAGAGTCAATGTAAGTTAACTTATTCAATAAGATGAGATACTTACGGGGAGATATAAGAAAGTGAAAAACGCCGCTAAAATTGAGAAATTAGGATTATCAGGACTTGCCCTGGGCCTAGCACTGACCTGCCCAGATTTTCTAGAGGCCTTAGCAACTGTGTGTGTTACAAACAAAAGTGATACCACTTTTCATATAGATATGAACCCAGGAGGTACGGCTACGTTTTGTAATCCTGGCTATACAAATACATGTAACCCTGACTCGCTGCCATTTGCTTTACAAGGACTTCCACCAAGTCCTATTGAGAGGTGCTATACATTAGATGCAAGTATATGTTGCACACATATAAGCCCGATTATTTGGGCTTACAAAGGAACGGGTAGCGATAATCAAAAGGCTGCTGAATTCAAAAATAATCCACTAGAATCCCCAATACATTGTACATTAACGGGCAAGCGCCCTCCAAAAGGGAGTCAAAATTTTAATTATCAATGTAAATGAAATTAAGCCATATTTAGGTAGGGAAAGCCTTATAGAGAGACGGTTTTCCTTTTTCATAAGTACACAACCC
The DNA here is from genome assembly GCA_035531295.1 of Alphaproteobacteria bacterium. GTDB lineage: Bacteria > Pseudomonadota > Alphaproteobacteria > UBA9655 > UBA9655 > UBA9655. Next base: position 3,516 of record DATKTE010000012.1, on the reverse strand, counting down.
TGAAACCAAAGCAGATTCGTTGCCGGAAGAGTTTTATCACCAAAGCATGGAAGGTTAAGGTGCTAACTTTATAGCCTATGCGGGGCTTGTTTCAAAATTTTGCAATCCCCACCAAATTTAGGGCATTGACTGAATAACGCCGACCCTATTAGATAGCAAGAGGGAAGCAAATGAAAAATTATCAAACCCCTCAACAATAACAGAGAACACTTCCACGAGGAGGATGAAATTTATTTTGCCACTAAAAAAGAGATTGATTATATAGGTTCCCTTAAGGAAACCTTATCGATAGAAGGAAGCTGTTTGCTTTCCGATAATAGCTTATTTCTTGCTGTCGACCAATGGAAGGCCTTAAATTATACGGCAGATAAATTAGAGTATAAAAAAATTTATAAGAAGGGTTCTCAGAATTCTGTATCATTTAAATCCTCAAAAATAAAATTGCCGAAAAAAAATCAGATCAAGAATAAGATTATTTATGACATTACTACCTCAATCCAAATGACGAATTTTGTGAGAGCTCTGACGGGAATAAATCATTATAGTGTTGATTCTTGTGAGTCTCATCTTTATGAAGAAGGAGATTTTTTCTCTCCTGAGTGGGCTAAAATAAACTTTCAAGCGTCTGAATATGTCTTTTGTCTTTTTCTCGATGGAAGCTATACTGGAGGAGATCATGTTGTTAATAAACCTGGTGGAAAGGAAAATATCTATACCCCAAAGTCAGGAGAAATATTAATTGCTTCTTGCGATTGCTGCCATGAAGTAAAGCCCGTTATAAGCGGGAAAAGAAGGCTTGTACTTGCTTGCATCCAACCTCTCATAGGTATTGATCCTCACGTAGCCTAGAATGGATTAAAGAGAGAGGAATTCTATTTTTTGACTTGGCCTTCAACAACATATACGTTATAAGCCTTATACAAAGCCGGATTAGCTCAGCTGGTAGAGCAACTGATTTGTAATCAGTAGGTCGTTGGTTCGATTCCGACATCCGGCACCAGTGTTTTCAAGGGTTTCTGAGGTCCCTCTAAAAATCTCAAAATAACACTTTCGCTAGTAGGAGAAATTTAGGGTTCTTGGGACCCTTTTTTGAGCATGCCCCTCATTCTCCCCCTTGCCTTATAGGCTCTCAATTGGCACACTCCTAGAAAATAATAATATTCCTTCAGGAGGCGAAGGAAACGGGGCTTTTTTATGAGGCATTTAGCCGTTCTTCATCCATCTTTCCTAAAAAATAGGGGACGCTTAACTAAAGAACGATAACATGGGGTTTAAGAGAGAATAGAGGATATCAGGAGATTGGAGATGATGGTAAAGAAGGAGAGAAGCTCCCACCATATCAAAACTTCGGGATGTCACCTTAGACCTGCGATGAAACCGAGCCAATCTATGTCTTATGTCGCAGTTTGTCCCTTCAATAGGAAATGTAAGATCTTTTCCATAAAAACGCCCCTCCTCGGGCAAGAGCCTAAAGAAACCGCCCCATTCATCCGTTACAAATGAACATGTTCCTGTGTCAACGCGGGAGATGAGCTTCTTGGCGCTGGCATCGCCACGATGGCCCAATTCCCATCCAAAAGGTCGACGCGATACCCCGTCAATGGCACGCCAGATCCATACTTTGTTTTTTTTCCATTCACAAAATGCCAAACCTCATCGATCATCACAATATCAGATGAAGCAACGGAATTGAGTGGTTGTGCCTCCAAAGCAGAAGCACGAATCCACTTTAAAACAGCTACTGTACTCACCTTGTAAAGACGAGCAATTTTCCCCATTGAGACGCCACAATAAGCATAGAGAACGATAGCAAATGATTTAAGAGCTGGATGAATTCCTCGTCGCTTAGTGTCGGTAAACTGATACCCGCATTCCTTACATTTATATCTCTGCAGACCACGGGTATGACCGCTTTTAACGTATCTTGTAGATTGGCACCTTTTGCAGATTAATTCAGACGTGCTAGTTTGCTCCCTTGTTTTTTAGGGGCTTATCACACCATCGTCCTTTTGTTAAGTGTCCCATGGATTTTAACTTAATTTGAAGTCTCCTTATATGTGGAGAATTTTTGGGAAAGTTTGTTTTTACTATTTCTTGGGCTTGACTCAAGTAATTAATAGCTTTCGTTTTGAAGATATAGAACCATTTTTTATCTCCTTTCTTCTCAGCTAACATTGATTTTTTAAGAAATAGATCTGCCAGATTTTCTAAACACGAATAGCTTTCAGGATGGTTGTTTTGTTTAAATATTCTTAACGCCTCCGTCAAAAAATATTCAGAACTTTCCATCTTATCTTCCACTAGGTAAACCTGTCCGAGATCATCTAGGATTTGAGCTACGGTAAGGTGATTTTTTCCATAATTTTTTTGATAAATTGCTAAACTTTGCCCCAATAGCACTTTAGCTTTTTCATAGTTCCCTAATTTGATATGAAGAACTCCTAAATGCCTCATAGGCCAAGCAACATAAATATAAGTTTCATGAAAATGAATTTTATAGGTTTCAAGAACCTGGTTAAATAGACTTTTTACGTTTGCATAATTTCCGGAAACAGCAAGAGGTTCAAAATGCGCTAAAATCCAAGAAGAGCCAATTAGATCGGGAAAATAAGATGCATAAATTTTAAGACATTCTTCCAATGTTTCTTTAGCTTTTCCATAATCATCGAGCTTCAAATAAGCAACTCCTATATGTTCTAAAGCCCAAGCGACATCAAAATGATTTGGTGGAAGATCTCTTTTAAAAATCGCAAGGCTTTTTCCCAAAACAATTTTTGCTTTTTCGTAATTTCCTAATTCTCTATCAATAATTCCTAATTGCCCCAATACCCACGCTGCATAATTTTCGTTTTGCGAAAAATGTTCTTTATGAATAATGAGGCCTTTTTCAAATAAATTTTTCGCTACATCATACTTTCCCAAAATTCTTTCAATAATACCTAAGTATGCTAAAAAATACGCATGTCTAAGAGGCTCTTTAGGATAAGATTTTTCATAAATAGCAATGCTTTTCTCTAAAAACGTTTTACCTTTACTATAATCTCCAAGATTTCTTAAAACGTTTCCTAAGTAACCTAGGAACAAGGCAATACGAATAGAATTCTCCGTAGGGAATTGATTTAATTTTAATAGGCTTTCTTCCAAAAATCCTTTAGCTTTCGTATCATCACCATCAAAATAATAAATAATTCCCAATTGTCCTTTTATCGTTCCCTCTATGCTGGGAGTTAGTAAATGTTTATGTTTTAAAAAAGCCATAAAATGGCTAATATAAGATCTCATTACATTTATATCTTCATTCTTTATCACTTCATTTATATGACTTTCTATATGTTCTGAGATGTCTTTAATTAATTTTTTATTTTTTTCTAAATCTAATACTTTTGTGAGATAAGCTAAGCTCATGACTTGTGTACTTCGGTGAATTGAAAAGCCAGATTTTGAAAAAAGAGACATTGAGAATTCATTTGTAAAGAGAGAATACTTTTTTAGATTAAATATAAAATTATCGACAAT
>DATKTE010000011.1:0-2638 GCA_035531295.1 Alphaproteobacteria bacterium | reverse complement strand
ATCGTTAAAGTAATGCTTATTCCTTGCACAAAGCCTCTCCAAGCATCGACCCCCCAACGGCGTATGACGGGCTTATAGCTAATATTTTCAATAGCATTAATTTCTGGATGAGACTTATTCTTATTAAAGCCAGAATAAAGGTGCAAAAGTTCTTTTAAGACTAAAACAGCCTTGTCATTTCCGCTTAAGCTTAGATGATTTATAGAAAGTTGAGAAATTAGTCGCCATTGTGCTTCCCCATCTAAAGAAGGCTGAATCTCTGGAGTAGGTCGCTCAAGGCAGGTAATCGTTGCAGGGGGGATCGTACCATCAACTTGAAGAGCCCCTCCTGCAGGGACATAGGATGCCAAGTCCCTATTTGTACACATGGTATATGCATACACTGTTTGGTCGCTGGGGTTCTGGGGCGTAAAATTGTAGTCTACAAACGATAGATATACTTCCGTTCCCGAAATGTTAGGATTTTCTGAAGGGGAACGACTTGAATGCCAAAACAGCCCATTGTTCCTTTCTTCTACCTCATAATCAAAGGAAAAGTAAGGAGCAAAAACTTCCGTTTCTTTCCCCCCACCAACCGCTGCAACGACCTTTAAAATACTGTGAATTTCAGTTGAATCCTCATTCCTTTGATCCCCTACCAAGCGATAAGAAACAGACTGATGGTTCAAATCAATAGGCTCACTAATTTTAGGGAAAAGATTGATAATGGGAGTGCAACCAAGGATAAAATTGCTTTCATTGATACGGAATTTATCTGCACGACTGCGGTCGGCTAAGGGAATATAGATATCCACATACTGATTCGCATTTGCCGTTGAAAAATTTTGAATATCTAAAAAATTGAATTTTTCTGGAAAGACAAAATATTCATGGAGAAGCCGATAAGCATCCAAGGTCTTATGTGGGTAGGGGATAAGGGATTCATCGTTCTTAAATCCGATAGGCACAATAGATCCTTCAGGAAGTTGGGTGAGAGAATCTTCTGTATCTGCTTGGATATAGACGGGTGTTGGCTCTTCTGGAAGATAACCTAAAATGCTGTCATAAAGACATTGAGCGGTGAAGGCATCACCAGCCAGATAGAAACGTAAAAAAGACGGATCAAGTTCACTCATTTTTCCGTCATAGCGTTGAACACGAATTTTGAGGACCCATTGTGTTTGAAAATGGGAAGCAGTAAGCGGACTCTGATCCATATTCATCACGCTGGCTTCAGACACTTCAAAAGGCCATAACTCGACAGGATAGGTGGTTTGAAAGCGACAGGTTTTATTTTCTTGAGCTTCAGTAAAGAGGGAGGTCCCCCGCGGTACGGAGTACCCGGACGTTGATTTGCCGAGATGAGGCGACAGGCGGAAGGAAGCTATAGAGGCTGCTGGGAAGGGCGATAGAAATTGAGGATACAAAACACCCAAAAGGGTGTTGGTAAATTGGATATATCGATTATCAAGCTCTTTTTGCAATCGCCCTGTTAGAAAGGCAAAAGATTCAAGAAGCCTTTGCACATGAGGATCTGCAGAGCCTGCTGCAGACAAGTTTAAATTTTGAGCAATCTTTGGGTATTGATCAGCAAACAGTGAACCCGAGCGGCGCAAGTAGATCATCTCTTGTTGATAATAATCGAGCATTTGCTCGAAATGTTCCCGACTCACCTTGGTCCCCTGTTTTTGGTGTTTCGAACTAAGTGTACTTTAAAATGGAGGAGGATTCTATACTCATCACATTTGATGATGGTCTATTTCTGGCTTCCTCTTTACAAAGACGATACTGCCGCAAAAACAATTCATTTTTTCTTGTAAAACGTCCCCCAAAAGGACCCGACAAACCCGACAAAAGTTCCCGCTGTTAGATTTGTCGGGTTTGTCGGGTGTTATTTGGGTATGTGCTCCTTTTCAAAGGACTTGCTGATTGCCGTAAAAAATCCTTGATTGAAGTAAGTTTCCATTGTAAAGATTTCCATTATTATATATTTGTGCATTAAGATATATAAACGTTTAATTACTTTTAAATGCAAACATTGAGTCGGTAGTTGGATTATTTTTATAAATTAAGTTTCTGCTTTATTTGTGTTAATTTTTTGTGTGGTGTCATATGGTAAAAAAAGCTTTTGTGGTTACGTTACTGGCTAGCGTTTGTTTTTTAGGAAATTTTCCTCTTTCTGCTATGGAAGACGAAAATCTTGATAAAAAGACGTCAACGGGAAGGACGCCTCATGTTCTTATAGATGGCTTAAAAATTGAAGAAGATCAATCTCATTCAATGACCATTGAAGAAGCGATTGATCTTATTGACAAAGCATTACAGAAAACAATTGATGAATATCAAGTTAAATTAAATTCCTTTTCGGAAATAAAGTCACTTTACGTGAGGGGAAAAAGAGATGAAGCTCGCCAAGAGTTTTTAAAGATGATTGGTTATCCTAAACCAAAGAAAGAACAAAAAAATAGAGTTGTTTTGCTGGAGAAGCAAATTGAATACATTAGCACTTTCTATGAGATAACGAGAACATTAGCTCTAGACTTCAAGGCAAAATTATTTGGAGTGAGGGAAGAGAAATTTATTTATCCGCGCGATGAATTTGGGGGGTATCTCATTCATTTTGATATTAATACACTAGTAGATTCAGTAAATAATTCAT
>DATKTE010000010.1:0-3747 GCA_035531295.1 Alphaproteobacteria bacterium | reverse complement strand
TTTTTCTTTTTGGGGCAGGGGTTTCTCCGCTATAAGCTTCGGCCGTTGATTTTTTTGCCAAGCGAGGTGGATTGCGTCTCAATGCGACGACTTTGTCTTTAGCAGAAACTGCAAACCCGTCATTAATGGAAAAAAGGCATGCAAAAATGAGTAATAATAAATACCGTAACATAACAATACACCATATTGAAAAAAAATAACAATGTTTGGGTATGGCGCGAAATTAACGATGCAACAAGTAGAATAAATGAATAGAAGACGTTCAAAATGTGGGCAGTTGAAAGTAAAAATTTTATTAAAAATTTAATAAAAATGAAATAAAGACATCATTGCGTTCATTTCAGCCGAAAGGCAAGGATAAGAACTTTCTGCTGATTTCCTTCTGCAAAGCTCCAGGTTTTAACAGCATCAAGGGCAACTTTATCAAGGCGAGCATGACCAGAGCTTTTATGAAGACTTACCTCAAGGACGTGGCCTTCAGCATTTGTTTTAACATCCACGAAAACCTTACCTTCCTGGCGCCTCTTGCGGCAAATCCAGGGGTATTCTGGAAGGGGCTGATAGTCATTCCTACTCTCAGTCATCTTCGATGTTGATTTGGAAGAAGAGCTTATTTCTTTTCCTTGATCTTCACCATGTCCTTGAACTGAGGTTTTCTGGAGAATTTCAGCTTTATAATTAACGCTTCTGGTTTGGGAAGGAGTCTTATTTAGACTCATTCTTCGATTCTGGTTAACGGACATAGATTTTTCAGGTTTTTTGTTATTGTGAGCTTTACCATGAGAAAACACGCTCTTTTTTTCCCAAATTACTTGAACCATGGCCATATTTTTGACTGAATCCTTTCCAGCAGATGGAATTAACAAGCTAGCCAAAAGACCATGGACGCTAAGGGAAAGGAAGGCGGCTAATAGAAGAGAAGGCTGGATCGCTCTTGCCTCGGCGTTGCTTAGATTGACTTCTTTGGAGCACATTAATGATGAACTTAAGGAAACTATTCTCTTTCTCATGTTTTTGCTTCCAATCCTATGAAAAAGGCCCTACCGCGTGAGCCGAAGCCGAATACTTCTTCATAGCGTTTATTTGTGAAGTTCTCAATACGTCCAAAAAATGCCACATGTTGATTAATATCATATGCTCCTCCTAGGTCGAGCAATCCATAAGGAGGCAGATTTCGGCGAGGTTGGTTATTCTTTCGCGCTGTGACTCCGTAGCCTTGCACAAAAAAGGAAAGATCGGAAAGAGCTTGCCAATGAATTCCTGCCGCTCCTTTAAATGTGGGAATGAAGGGAGAGGTTTTATGATGAGGAAAGTCCTTCGATTGGGTCAGCGTGAGGGCTGCTTTCATCTCAAGAGTATTAATTGGTTTTAAGGAAATCGCTATTTCAAGCCCTTTTGATACCCGTCGTGCCCCATTGAATCGTTGCCATTTCCCATCTGGCAGGCGATGAGAGAGTGTTATTTTTTCAATCCGCGTTAAAAAGCCAGTAAGGCTTGCTTTGATCTTATCCTCACAAAGTGTTTGATCGACGCCGGCTTCAAGGCTGCGGCTTTTCTCAGGTTTTAGAAAAGGATTGGGGATTTGCCAAGGATTTCTTTGGAAGAGATCAGAGAGTGCCGGGGGTTTAAAGTTCGTGCCATAACTTGTTCTCAACGTTGTTGAAGGAGTTACTTTTTGATCTGCACCCACATTAAACGTCATTTGATTGCCTAAATGTTGGTAGCGATCAAAACGGATGCCTCCCTTTAGCGCAGTTGGTTCGAAAGGTTTAAATGTATGAATCAAGAAAAGGCCGCCATGGGACCTTTTATGAAGATTTGGTTCATGGGCTCGCTCTTGCCCCCCTTCTAATCCTCCCATCAGTCTATTTTGAGAATTTATTTTAACCTCAGAATGATAAAACAGAACGGGATGTTCTCCTATGGTTGCATTGTGAAAAGTGGGGGTTTTTGTCTTAAGGCGCGTTCGAGAATAAGCCGCCTTTAGAGAATGCTCCCACACCTCATCTCCCCATTTATTCTCGAGACTCGAAAGCAAAATCTGGGAATCGCTATAGTTTTTAGCTAAAAAGGGGAGTCTTGCTTTTTCTTTTTCTACAAAAAGAGTGTCATCAATTTGAACCTTTCCTTCTGAATAACGTATGAGTCCTTCAATTTCCCAATTGTCGTTGAGAGCGTATCCAGCACGCGAAGAAAGCGTTCCATTTCGATAGTAATCCCCTTGACGATTTCTATGAATTGGATTCGTAAAAGGAGAAGGGCCTCTTTGAAAGCCTGCAGTCGTTGCTGAAAATTGAAGCGGTCCTTCTTCCCCTTGAGCCGTGATAGTTCCATATTTGGTTCGAAAACTCCCCCCCTCACCAACGGCTTTCACGGACGGCTTCCCGTGACCTTTTTTGGGGATGAGCTGAATGACACCGCCAAGGGCACCGGGTCCATAGGCCAAAGTTTGAGGACCGGGTAGAACTTCAATCCGCTCCAGGTCTGCATTTAGAAAATTTGAAAGATCAGCCCCGCCGCCTGCTGCAGGATTATTGATATAAATCCCATCCATAAGAACAAGATTTTGAGGAGAACGGGCTCCTCTTATTGAAAAATCGACCTGCCTTCCAAGCGTGCCTAAGGGATTAAGAATAATGCTCGGAGCGTAGGGAAGGCTATCTTTTAGGAAGATTTCTTGATATTCCTCGATTTCTTTTTGGTTGATAATTGTTTCAGTTCCCCCAACGTTTTCAGGTGAAGAAAAAAGGGGTGAAGCAGTGATCTCATAAACGGGATCAGAATCCGCTAATCCTTTAAGCGGAACTATAAAAACAAATACGCAAACAATAAAAACAGGATAGGTCACAGGGCCCCACGTTGTTGAGCGACAATTTCTTGTCGTCACCACTAACGGATAGCCGTGACCCTTAACGCACCCCGCGCAAAAGGTAGGTGACTCGTTATGGCAGGTCTCCTGACTCGGGCGTCATCACCCTTTTTCTCCCCCTTCCCGAAGTAAACTTCAGTGGATTTACGGAGCGGGCTCTTCCCTTACAGTTACGGGGGTAGTCACAGATTTAAACTGTGTTCCCTCTTTGGCGTTTAAGCGCCATAACTAAGCAAGGGATAAGATTTGTGGAAGAGACTGTCAAGGATGTATGAGTCTTTAAGATGAAAATGCCCATTACTGAAAAATAATGGGCAATCTTCGTAAATCCTCACAGAATTTGTGGGGGCGTTCAGTTAATAACTTATTTAGGATTATAGAATTTTTTACCCAATTCTTTCAGGGCATGTCGTTGATGGGGCGCCATGGCGGGTGTGAAAAAATTCTTAAAGAAGGCTTCAGTCTTTTTTCCTAGCCCTTGTGATCCTTGGAACGCTTCCTCTTTTCTTTCGAAAAGATTTAAACCTGCATCTTTTATCGTATCCTTGGGCTCATTTCTTTCCTCTTCACCTGGATTGGTAATAATAACATAAACGTTACTATTACTCAGTCGTAAAGCGATATTATCATCTTTGTCAGAGAGAATAAAACCACTATCCATCAGGTCCTTAAATATTGCGATGGGTTTTTTGTTTTCTCTTAGGTAATCTAGAGCTTTAAAGTTTGTAGGTTGTTCCTGAGAAGAATTTAACCCCTGATGCCAATTCTCTAACAAATCGCGCAAATCGGGCTTCCGATTTCCTACCTTTTCTTTCCCTTTTCCTACTGAAGGAACATCATTGAATTGCATGTTAGGAAAATCCTTAAGATTAAACTGC
>DATKTE010000009.1:0-2923 GCA_035531295.1 Alphaproteobacteria bacterium | reverse complement strand
AGAATTTTCAATAAAGTACAATATCGCAGGAAACTTACGCTTCTAAAGCGAGGATAATATAGTGAATACGAAAGGCAGATACATAATTCTTGGAACATTAGTGTTAATTATAATTTTCTTTATTGTCATATATAAAATCCGTGAACAAAATTTTAGAAATTTCATAGCCCCTCAGACTAGGTTCCATGAACAAAATTTTGAGCTCGCCCCTTCTGATGTTTTGTATGAATCTCCATCTTAGTATTTATACATCTTAACTTTATTTTAACGAGAGACTCTTAAGCTACTATCAGAAAAAATAAGGAGTTCGACGTGTCAGAAGATTCAATTGTCATCGTTGCGGCTAAACGTATTCCTACCGGTTCATATTTAGGTGTCTATAAAGATGTGAGCGCGATTCAACTCGGAACAACGGCAATAAAAGGTGCTTTGGAAGCTGCAAAAATTTCAGCAGAAGATATTGATGAAGTTATCATGGGCTGTGTCCTCCCCGCAGGATTAGGACAAGCCCCTGCACGGCAAGCCGCGCTCAATGCTGAACTTCCTAAAAAAGTAGCGTGTGTAACGATTAATAAAGTTTGTGGATCGGGCTTAAAGTCAGTGATGTTTGCTCATGATGCAATTCTTGCAGGTTCCATAGATATCGCCATTGCAGGGGGAATGGAAAGTATGACCCGTGCTCCCTTTCTATTATCTGGTGCTCGGGCTGGCTTACGCATGGGCTCTCATCAAATCGAAGACCACATGATGCTTGATGGCTTGGAAGATGCCTATACGGGGGGGACCTCTATGGGTGTTTTTGCCGAAAACACGGCAAAAAAATACGGTTTTACCAGAAAAGAGCAAGATGCTTTCGCAATTGAAACAGACAAGCGCGCCCTTGAAGCCATTAAAAAAGGGTATTTTAGCCAAGAAATTGTGCCTGTCTCAGTGACCACTAAAAAAGGAACAATAAGCGTTGATGAAGACGAAACACCTGGTAGAGTAAACTTTGATAAAATTCCCCTCCTTAAGCCAGCCTTTACAAAGGATGGGACCGTAACAGCTGCTAATTCAAGCTCAATCAGTGATGGCGCTGCAGCTGTTGTCGTAATGAAAGAAAGTGAAGCATTGAGGCGAAATCTTAAACCTCTGGTCAGAATTGTTGCACAAGCTGAGCATTCACGAGAACCTGAATGGTTCACTTTGGCTCCCGTTGGAGCTATCGAAAAAGTCCTTAAGAAGGCAGGCTGGAGCAAGGACGAGGTGGATTTTTATGAAATTAATGAAGCCTTTGCAGTTGTGGTCATGGCTGTGATGAAAGATTTGGGACTCACCCACAAGAATGTCAATGTTCATGGAGGTGCCTGTGCACTCGGTCACCCCCTTGGAGCAACAGGAGCAAAACTTTTGACCACCCTTATTTATGCTCTCAAAACCCATAGCAAGAAAAAGGGTGTCGTTGCCCTCTGCATTGGTGGAGGAGAAGCTGTTGCCATGGCAATCGAACGAATGAATTAATGACTATTCGTTTCTATTGTTGTTTTGATCATTGACGATTGTATAAGGGTTTGATGAACGGGATTTCCCTTGGACATTTTATCCCTGATAGGGGTTTTGTACTTATGTTTTCATTTGGATAAACAAAGACATTTTTCCTATTGCTAACTTCGCTTCATCAAATGTGTTATAGAAAAGAGGATAAGCATGGAACATTTTTTCATCGACATCTAATGTAACATCAACCCCTGCCTTGTTAGCTTTTTCAGCAAAGTTAATGCTATCACTATGTAGGATTTCCCTTCCTCCAACCATGATGAATAAGGGAGGCAAGCCAGCAAGATCCCCAAGTAAAGGGGATGCAAGAGGATTATCGGGAGACTCTCCACGAAGGTATGAAAAGTGCAAAGTTTTTTTTCGATCAACAGGAAGCATAGGATCAAGGTGCTCCCTAGTCTCATAAGATTCACCCGTCATGTTAAAATCTGTCAAAGCAGATATAGGAATTGCCGCTCCAGGAAGAGGAACCTTTTCCTGCTTTATTTTAAGCAGTAAACCTAACAGCAGGTTTCCACCTGCCGATTCACCGACAAGGGTTATCTTATTTGGGTTAACTCCTTCGCTGAGCATGGACTTGTAGACCGCAAAAACATCTTCCAACCCTGCTGGAAAGGGATATTCCGGGGCAAGCCGGTAATCGACTGACCACACAATTGCATGACTTGCTTTGGAAAGTTGAGCTGCAAAATCCATTTGGATATTCATTAATCCTAATACGAAGGCTCCACCATGGACGTAAAGAACAACTCTATCATTTGGTATTGGAGGGGTTGAAATAAGTGTCCTTACCCCATTCTTCAAATGCTTTTCTTGTTTTATTTCCTGGGGAGGGTTTCTAAAAAAAGATCTCATTGTTTGGGTGAAATCAACATGAGCTCTTAATGATCTTGTTCTTTCTATTGCCTTATCAACAGTAGTAAGCAAGGGATCATATGAATCGAATCCCCTTTGAAATGATCTTTTCATATTCCCAAAAGCATTATACATGAACCATTGACTCAAAAGCATACCAACCTCAAAATTAATAACAATATTTAAATGCACAATCTATACTAACTATAAATAAATTGTCAAGTAATTTATAATGCATTATATTTGTTATGTTTCCTGAGATAACTAAGAATTTCTTTCAAACTACTAGAAAAATATTGGCAACATTAAGCCATGATACTAAATAATGGGGCTCTGCAGTCGACTCCCATGCATGTGTACTTAAACTTTTTAAACCAATGGTAAGAAAAAAGGTGTCGTCTCCCTCTGCATTGATGGAGGAGAAACTGTCGCCATGGCTGTAGAGAGTTTAGACTAACCTTACTCTGTTCCTAAGGTTGTTTTAATAACAGACGCATGTGAAAGAGTCTTATGGACAGGACATTTCATTGCA
>DATKTE010000008.1:0-5242 GCA_035531295.1 Alphaproteobacteria bacterium | reverse complement strand
AAGGAAACTTGAGGGTCTTACTTATGGACGCTTCGGCTATTCAAAGAATCCAAATGCGGCTTTAGCCTTTAATGATGATCTTGTAGCCCGAGGAAATCAGAAAGCTACGATAAGAAAATTTGAGGGTCTTTCTGATGGCCTCTATGGCTATCAAAAGCAACACTCCCTGAAACCCTTTATCGATAAGCTTGTCCAATCGAGGAATCCTCTGGGACTTTACTTCTATACTCTTGGCCTCAAGTTTGGATTGTTTGGCTTTAAACAAGACGAGGAACAGGCTAAGAGATTTATCTTAGAAAATGGCATTCCTTACTAAAGGCGGGAAGAAAGTAGAAATCTTCATCTGAATTTACTCAAAAATTTGGAGATGCTTGGCATCTTCAAGTGGGATGAGGATGGGAGCCTTTTACTTTTTCCTTCTCATCTCCCCCTTCCCCTATCTTTACCATGGCTCTGAATATAGCTTTCAATCTCATTTGTTACTTCTGGTCGAAGAGCTCGTAATTCCATCATTTGTGTTTCATCTTTTTCCAGCGCTTTTATATAAAAGTCCAATTCTTGTCTGGCTTTGTCTGCGAGGGAGGTGCCTTCAAATGTTTTGATGTCTTTGACAACGGATTCTAAGTAAGAGGCCATTTTTTCTGTGGAGGTGGGCTGATTCGTTCTGGAGGAATGCAATTTTTCTACTTTCGGAAGGTCTCTGGTTACTGTTATGTCATGGTTTAGATAATCCTTTACATAATCCTGAATTCCTTTTGCCCCGTGCTTTTTGAGAACGTCGTTGAAATCATCTCCTGGACCAGCGGGTTTAATTGTAATAACAGATTTATCCTGAGCTTTAAATGTAGACTGAGTTTTCTCAATAATCTCAAAGGTGCGCGAGTTTTGTTTATGCTCATCATTATCCGCACAAAGAATCATTTCTTTCTCTGGTCCTTGATAGTTGGACATGTTGTGAATACCTAAGGAAGCAACAATCTTGCCCTTCACATTTGCTTCTTTTATCGAGAGAGCGGTCTCAATCCCTTCCGCCATAAAGACCCGATCCTGACCTTCTTGTAATATCACGAACGACCCTTTTGAAACTCCATATTGAATTTTATTGAGCTTTACTCCCTCGACTGTAAGAGCCCGCTTCCCTAGATCATTCAACTTTGTGAGCTGAACGGAGCTTAATCGGTCCTCATGATTTCGACCAAAAGCTGCAAAGCAATGATGGCCGATGATTTTACGCTCACCTTTGTACATGAAAGTGGTGCCTTTGGGGATGTACCGTAAATCAGGAGCTAGAGTTCCTTTGATTCCACGTTCTTCCCGGAGATAGGTTTCGGCAATTGTTCCTTCGATGGTTTTTGACTTCAAGTTGAGTTCTGAAACTGCATTCAGGCGACTGGCTATGTCCTTAGCTTCCTCAATGGCGTCTTGTTCCTTCGGCCGTTGGGAGAAAGCTTTGAGAGGAATAACTTTTGAATCTGTTTTTACATTTAACACATCAGCTAAATAGGAAACGGCTTCTTTGAAACTAAGGTTCTTTTCTCTTTCAATCAGCTTAAAAATGTTGCCTCGTTCACCTGATTCAAAATCATGCCACTTCCCTTCTTTAGGGCCTGTGATATTGACCAGCAGGGACCCCTTACTTCCGAATCTCAAAGCACTCTTCGTACTCATGTACTTATTCGGTTCTCCGAATAAATCAGTTGCTAAAGACCCATAGTTTCCACGCGCTGCCGCAAGAACCTGTTCAGTGGAAATCAATGATTGGCTTTGGCGGTGGGATTGTGTTGAGAGACCTTTTTTAAAGGGGGTTTCAATAAATCCAGCGTGTTGATAAAGACGTGTTTGAGTTCCCTCTCCCATTCCTCCCATAACAGATAAGGCAAGTTGATCAGTCACAACGCGTTGGGCATTTTTATTGCGGGCTGCAAGAGCCAGTTGCCAATCCGTTTTGAGGGTCGCGCCTTCTAGACCTTTTAATTGCGTTATTTTCCACAAGCGGCCCACTTCTTTTGAGGAGTTAAGATAGCTTTGAATGGGCTTATAAATTCGCTCGGGATGTGTATCAGATGAAATTTCTCCGCTTTTGACCTTGTCATAAAAGGCAATATCAAAGGTCAAACGATTAAAATCGATTCCTTCTCTGTCTTTTGTCATTTCCTTAAAGATACTGTAGTCCTTCGAGGTTGTGAGAATGCGCCCTAGTTCTTGAGCCTGACTTGCCCGTTTGGCTATATCCGCTTCCATCGCATAGGCCTGAACTTTTTCTCTAACCTCTCCCGCAACGGCATGACTTAGGAGCTTGTCTTCTTTGATTTTGAAAGTCTCAAAATGGGCCTGAACCTTTTCAGGTGCGCCAATGATCTTTAAAGCTAAGGCATCTCGCTCTGCTTGAAGAGCGTGAAACTTTTCAAGGGTAAAGAATGTCTCTTGGGATGTGACCTGAATGGATACTGCGTTTTGCTTTTGGAGGTGACTATAGAGTGCTGCGGCTTCATTTCGCGAATTTACATAGGATTTTACAACATCATAATGGGCTTTTTGATCTTCAGGGAGTCGCGCATAATACAGATTCTGCAATTGAGAGCGCTGATGAGCCTCCGCATGAGATTTAATAGAGCTGGTATAAACACGGTTTTCTTTATCGACTTTCTCCCCCCAGTAATCCTTTTCTTCCCGCGAATTGTTCTCCCTTGTGACCTTAAAGAAAGGTGCATATAGCTTTAGATTCTCTTGAAAGACAGCAGCAATTGAGTCTCTTTCCGTTTTCAATGATTGATAGTCCTCATAAAGGACATGGGACCTCGCCAAAGCTCCGGGATGGGTTTGAGAGATGTCTTTCCAGAGTGTTCGTGTTTCCTTCACAAGGTCCATATAACCTTGCACTTGAATCGAAACACGGTGTTCTAAATCTGATAAAAGACGAGGCCGAAGGCCGGCTTCAACTTCTAGTACATCTTTTCGGATTCCTGCTAAACGGGTATAAGGAGCATGGTTCTGCCAATCGGCCAGTATCTCTGTTGCAACCCGCTTCTTTTCTTCAAAGCAGGTTTGGTAGGCTTTATAGGAGGGATAACTATAGAGCTCGTTCCTGGATCGAGTCCAGGACGAGAGACCCGAGGAAGGCGTTTTAGCCTCAATCTGTCCTTCCATCTCTTCTCGTAAGGTCATCCCTTCCATCAATAAATCTCGGTATTGCTGGATTCGGGTAAAATAGGGCTTCTGCTCTTCTGAAACAGCATAGTCCTGGAGGGTCGTTTTGTGAGAGAGGGGACTTAGCCTCTCCACGATATCCTTAAAATCAGCAAATTGTTCCCGATTGATATAGGCTTGCACATCCCCTCGATGACGGGTCATAGCCACAAGCAAGGTTGTGGGATCCATGAGGGAGTCAAAGCTCACAGCGGTCTTATCAAAGGTCGACCCCTCAGATTTATGGATGCCCATGGCATATCCAAGGGCGATATGTTTATAATCGTGGGGATTGAATTGAACCCGTCTTCCACCATCTAAGCAAACGATTAGACGAGATTTGTTTTCGTCATAAGACTCAATGGTCCCAAAGCTTCCGTTTTTGACACCCCTCTTTTCTCTTTCCCCATGAAAAAGAGATTTTAATAATGAGGACTGCTCGACATTCCGAATATATTTGCCGTGGTTATCATTTTGCGTAAAGCGAACCCGGTCTCCAATGGCATACTCTTCCCCCTGAATCTTGAATCTCTCTTTAAGATATCCCTGATCTTTCAGAGCTTGCCGAATGGATTGGTTAAGGACATAGACCTCCGCATTCTTATAGGCCAGTGCGATACGTGTCTGATGGGGATTTTCAGTGGCGTCTCTCACATACGCTTGGGCTAGGCTTTGATGAAGCCTTTCTGAATCTTCAAACCATTGCAAGTGACCTTTCTCAAAGTAAGGTTTAAGTCCTTCTAAAACCTGATGATCATTGAGTGATTTTGAGCATTCCCTTTGCCAAGGGATGCGCTGACGTACAACTTCATTTGTTTCACAAAACCCAAACCGTTCTGCAAAGAGACGTCCATAATCTACAGGTTCTCGGGATTTGATTTGTGCAGGGTCCTGAATAATCAGAACCTTAGCCCCACTGCGTGTCGCTTCTTTGAGAAAGGGCTCCCAGAGACGACCACCAATCATATTGGCTTCGTCAACAAGAATCACATTCTTATCTGTCAGTCGATGTTGTTCTAACTCCTTCATACGGCTAAAAGCATAAATGTAGGGACGTCCCCATAGTTTTCCACTCTCGACATAGTCTTTCTGGGCTTGATGCTTCTCCCAAGCAACTTTAAAGCTATCCAATGTTTTACAAGGAATGCCGATTTCTTGCTCCATAATCTCAACAGCTTTTCCTTGAAAGGAAGTTCCCAGGACCTGATATCCAGCCTGTTGGTAAGCTCGTGCTACTGTTTTTAAAAGGGTGGTTTTTCCTGTGCCGGCTTTCCCATTTAAAAGACGCATATCTGAGCCCGAACAGAGGTGAGTGATGGCAACCTTTTGTTCTTCTGAGAACCCACTTCCAAGCTCTACTTCGCCCTTTTCAATGGCCTGCAATATGGTATCTTCAGCAACTTCTTTGGTGGACCGTTGATGGAGAGTATCTGCAAGCTCCAGAACGTATTCTTCTTGCTTCTTGTACAAGGTGGAGGTGAAAACCCGATCTCGATTAAGATTTTCTCCGATCTCAGAAGTCATCTCTTGATTTGCGAGTAATCGATCTGTGAACTTTGTAGCAAGATCTCGAAGGTCTCTTTCTTCAAACACACTATTCTCATTAGCCCCCTTAAGAACCAACTCAGAAGGAAGATCAATGTCTTCAACCTTTGCCTTTAAAAGGCAGAAGAGTTTTTCGTCTCCCCCTACACGGCGAATGATTTCTTCTTCAATATGCCGGCGGGTAAAAGTTGTTCGCTTTAAGGCGACTTCTTGAATGAGAGCGGCAGGGTTTTGACAAAGAATTTCAATATTTTTTTGTCGAATAGCCTCATTATCTGCGACAATCCGGGAGTATTGGCCTCTTTCAGCAAGCCGCTGAGCATGCCAGCCTTCATGTACAGTAGGCAGAAAGAAAGACTCCCGATCGGCATGGGATCGGCTGTCAATCCGAATCTCATGACCACCCCGCGCAAGGTGCTTATTGGCAACTTCTTCCCATTGTTTCCGGGTAACAAGAAGCTCTGGTTTAGAAACAATATCGCGATCTTTGCGTTGAGAGAACCCCTCGTCC
>DATKTE010000007.1:0-2029 GCA_035531295.1 Alphaproteobacteria bacterium | reverse complement strand
AACTTCATCACTCGAATTAAAAGAAGCCCAGGAAGTAAGCCCTAAAGCAGGTGTTAAGTTAAGACCTGCAGTGCATACTTTAAGATATATTTGGGGCATAGACACTTTAAATACATTTGACTCCGGATCAAATTCTCCCTTAGCGCCAGTTAAAGTTTCGATCTGGGTCGTATCAAGAGCGACTGCGTCTCTAGACTCGGCGGAAGCGGTTGCTATGAATAAAAGGAAAATGGTTAAGAGAGTAATGATTTTCTTCATTTTTTTCTCATTTTTAACTTACGTTAAGACGCCTTATATCATGAAATCTGAAAGTTCATACATTTTCCTCTTGAAAATGAGTTCATCCTGGCTATGATGGCCCATTAGTAAAAAGCGCGGGCGTAGCTCAGGGGTAGAGCACAACCTTGCCAAGGTTGGGGTCGAGGGTTCAAATCCCTTCGCCCGCTCCAGTTCCAGGACTGCAGATAAATTCATACGATTGAAGCAACATATCACTGTCTGCCCTACTGTATTTCTGCTACACTGCTACACTGAGAGAGGGACTCATGGTAGTAAAAGATCGTAAGCAAGAAATTCTGGGCCAGATTGCAGATGCGCTAAAGCTCAAAGTGCCTTCCACACATAAGAAAGCCGCAAAAACCTTTGCAGAAACATTTTATGCAAATGTATCTTTGGAAGATTTAACAGAAAGATCACTCAAGTCCTTAATCGCCTCTGTTTATGAGATGTGGAAATTTAGTCTGAACCGAGAGCCTGGGCAAATTAAGATCCATAGTTTCGTGGAAAAAAGGGAATTCAAAGGTAATCTGATTCCCCAAACCATAGTAGAAGTTGTCAATGATAATATGCCTTTCCTGGTAGATTCTGTGACGGGGGCGATCAATAGCTTGGGGTATTCAATCCATCTTGTGATTCACCCTGTGATGCAAGTTGAACGCGACAAAGACCACAATCTAAAAACCATTAACGAAAAAAAAGAAAAGGGACACTATGAGTCCTTTATACATTGTGAAATTTTAGAGTCTACCCCTGCTACAAAACTTGAGGAACTTGAACAAGAAGTTGTTAAAGCCCTTAACGATACCAAGGCTGCCGTTGAAGACTGGAAAAAAATGCGAAAGCGTCTTCAAACCGTAACAACAAGTTTAAGAAAACACCCGCCGCATATTTCTAAGAGTCAGTTAGAAGAAACTCTTTGTTTCCTTGAGTGGATTGAGGATGATCATTTTACATTTCTTGGATTTTGTGAGTATTTGATTATTCCGGAAGGGGCAACTGTTAAGCGTAGTCTTGTTCCCCAAGAAGGTCTTGGTATTTTAAGGGACACTAAAAAACAAGAGACCCCCCACCTTTTTGAAGGTGTAGACCTTACTGCCAGCAATTGTGAATATATTACCGAGCCTGATCCTGTTATTATTACCAAGACGGCACAAGTTGCGCTTGTTCATCGGCGAGATCCTATGGATTCTATTACCGTTAAGCGCTTTGATGAGCATGGTAATGTCATAGGTCTCTATGAATTTGTTGGTCTATTTACGTCAGTGGCATATAGTCGAAGTGCTCGTGACATTCCGCTTTTGCGGCGAAAAATCTCCCGTATACTCGAACGTTCTGGCTTCTCTGAGGAGTGGCATGATGGAAAAACACTGGTACATATTCTAGAATCTTTCCCTAGAGATGAGTTATTTCAAGCATCAGAAGATTGGCTTTTTGAAACGTCCATGGCGGTTCTGCAGCTTCAAAATCGCCAACGCCTGACCCTTTTTGTTCGCCCCGATAAATTTGAACGGTTTGTCTCTTGTATCGTTTATATTCCACGCGAGAGATATGATAGCGAATTGAGGAAAAAAATTGGAGAAATCCTTGAAAGAGACTTAAATGGGAAAATTACCAATTGGCAGGCTCAATTAGGAGAGCTTGCCTTTGCCAGGATTCATTTCACGCTAAGGTTACTTCACAATGAAAGCTTATCCTATAACCTCCAGTCAATTGAGGATGAGCTTGTTGAGGCCTCATTAACTTGGCGTGA
>DATKTE010000006.1:0-3317 GCA_035531295.1 Alphaproteobacteria bacterium | reverse complement strand
TATTCTTATGGGCTATAGGAAAGAGTAAACATGTGCAAATCAAAGATCGGCAGATTGTCTTTCAGTCATTACTTGGTAAACGCATCTTAGAACCCCAGGATATTCGTCGGGTTGCTTTCTATTTTGATGGAAAAGGGCAGGAAATTGCTCAGATCCGTACGAAAGAAGAGCTTTATTACGTGAGCGAATTCTATTTTCCCTTTCCCGAGCTCATGAGTGACCTGGAGAATTTCATACAGAAGTACGGTTTGCGTTCGAATCTTGAGAGCTATGCTGGCTTGAATGATTAAGATGCTTCTATATTATGGGCAATTCATTGCAAAGCCATTAAGAATGTGCTAATCTATTGGCAGTGTGATTTAATGAAGCACGCAGAGGGATTGAGGCGTTAGTTCCCTGTCAGGAGGCAGGGGGCGCTTTGAGATGAACCTGCGGAGGAAAAAACAAAAGAAAGTTGGTTTAATAAAAATGGCAGTAATTTCAATGAAACAATTATTGGAAGCGGGTGTCCACTTCGGACATCAAACTCGTCGGTGGAATCCGAAAATGGC
Source organism: Alphaproteobacteria bacterium (assembly GCA_035531295.1). GTDB lineage: Bacteria > Pseudomonadota > Alphaproteobacteria > UBA9655 > UBA9655 > UBA9655. The sequence continues at coordinate 2,766 of DATKTE010000006.1, read as the reverse complement.
GCGCTATATCTTTACGGAGCGCAATGGGATCTATATTATTGATCTGCAAAAAACCGTTAAAAAAGTGGATGAAGCCTATAACTTTGTTCGAAACCTCGCAACTGAGGGAGGTACCATGTTGTTCGTGGGTACTAAGAAACAAGCTCAAGAGTCGGTCAAAGATGAAGCAGAGCGTTGTGGTATGTATTTTGTGAACGAGCGTTGGCTAGGTGGTATGCTCACGAATTTCCAAACGATTCAAAAACGTGTCGATCGTTTGCGCGTTTTGGAACGGATGGAAGCCGAAGGCGTTTTCGATGTTCTTACGAAGAAAGAAGTTTCTGCACTACGTCATGAGATGGAGAAACTGGAACGCTTTTTGGGTGGCATTAAAAATATGAAAAAACTTCCAGATGCCTTATTTATCGTAGATCCTCGTAAAGAGCGTATTGCGGTCGCAGAAGCACGCCGTTTAAAGATTCCGATTGTTGCAATTGTGGATACAAACTGCGATCCGGATGAAATCGATGTAGTAATTCCGGCTAACGATGATGCAATCCGTGCTGTCAAGTTACTCACATCAAAGATGGCTGATGCGATTATCGAAGGGCAACATAGTAGCGATGACGAAGAGGAAGCTGGGGAAGTAGCCGAAGGATAAATCGAGGCGCGAGGCGCGATGCGCGATGCGCGAGGTTCGAATACAGAGTCTTGAACATCGAGTAGCATGTTTCGTATAGTATATAGTACTTTTGAAGGTTCGAGGTAAGAATATCGTACCTCGAACCTGTTCATCGCACATCAAACATAAAATATTAAAATCGAGCATCGAGCATCGAGCATCGAGCCTCGAATATGGAGGAATATAACCATGGCAGACGTAAGCGCAGCTCAAGTAAAAGAGCTTCGGGAACGTACCGGGGCAGGTATGATGGATTGCAAAAAGGCACTTGTACAGTGTAATTGTGAGGTTGAAAAAGCGTGTGATTTTTTGCGCGAGAAGGGACTTGCAGCCGCCGCCAAAAAGGAAGGGCGTGTTGCAGCTGAAGGGACTGTCGAGTCCTATATCCATGGCGGTGGGCGCATTGGCGTGTTGCTTGAAGTGAACTGTGAAACAGACTTTGTGGCTCGTGGGGATGAATTTAGAACGTTGGTTCGCGATCTTGGGTTGCATATTGCAGCAGCGAACCCACAATATATGAACAAAGAAGATGTGCCTTCAGAAGTACTTCAGCATGAGAGAGATATCTTAAAAGCGCAAGCTCTCAATGAAGGAAAGCCTGAAAAGATCATTGAAAAGATGGTAGAAGGTCGGATCGAGAAGTTCTATAAAGAAGTATGTTTAATGGATCAAACTTTTGTTAAAGATCCAGATAAGAGCGTGCGCGACTTGGTGCTAGATAAAACTGCCAAAATCGGTGAGCGTATTGTTATTCGTCGTTTTACTCGCTATGAGTTAGGTGCTGGTATTGAAAAACGACAAGATGATTTTGCAGCAGACGTTTTGAAAGAAATAAATCGATAGATAAACCTAGACAATCTATTTAGAGAACACCCCGGTGTTCTCTTTTTCGAATGTGAGAGGATTACTCTAGGCGTGGAATTAGATTTATGGAGGTTAATCCATGGAAAAATCACGGTATAGTCGGCTGGTCCTTAAGATTAGTGGGGAAGCGCTTGCAGGCACTCAAGGCTTTGGACTTCAACATGATATGCTGGTTTCCGTTGCGGCTCAGGTGGCGGAAATTAGAGGTTTGGGGGTTGAAGTTTGCCTAGTTGTTGGTGGCGGAAACTTATGGCGGGGCATTGCGGGAAGTGCCCAAGGGATGGATCGTGCGACGGCTGATTATATGGGCATGTTGGCAACGGTGATGAATGCCTTGGCTTTGCAGGATGCCTTGGAAAAGGCTGGGTCAGATACCCGTGTCTTATCAGCTATCGAAATGCGACAGGTTGCGGAGCCTTATATTCGGCGTCGAGCGATTCGACATATGGAAAAAGGACGAATTGTGATTTTCGCAGCAGGAACAGGTAATCCCTACTTCTCGACGGATACAACAGCTGCTTTAAGGGCCGCTGAGATCGAGGCTGACGTCATTTTGATGGCTAAACGGGTGGATGGAGTTTACGATTCTGATCCGCTTAAGAACCCCCAAGCAAAGAAGTTTGATCGTTTAAGTTATCTCGATGTTCTAAGCAAAGGACTAGGGGTGATGGATTCCACTGCCACCTCACTTTGTATGGATAATAATATTCCTGTCATAGTTTTTGACCTTACGACACCGGGTAATATTCGAAGGGTAATTATGGGCGAAGCCATTGGAACTTATGTTGGGAGGGATAATTAATGATCTCCGAGGTGATTAGAGACGCGGAAGAGCGGATGCATAAAGGGGTTGACGTATTACGCAGAGAGTATGCCACAATTCGAGCAGGCCGTGCAAATCCGAGCGTCCTGGACAAGGTTATGGTTGAATACTATGGGACTCCTACTCCAATTAATCAGCTTGCTAATATCTCTGCCCCTGAACCAAGGATGCTGATTATTCAAGCTTGGGACAGATCCGTCTCTCCGGCCATTGAAAAGGCAATCATGAAATCTGATCTAGGGCTGAATCCGTCGAGTGATGGTACAGTGATTCGTTTGATCATACCCCAACTTACGGCTGAACGGCGCTTGGAATTGGTCAAAAAGGTAAAAAAAGAGGCGGAAGTAGCGCGTGTTGCGGTTCGTAACGTGCGCAGAGATGTCAACGATAAGCTCAAAAAACTTGAGAAAGACCACGA
>DATKTE010000005.1:0-14262 GCA_035531295.1 Alphaproteobacteria bacterium | reverse complement strand
GGAGTATAATCATGTTTGATCCATATATACACTCATCTTAGGTTTTTCTTAAAGATTTAAAATACCAAGTCTAACAACAGGACGTTTTTCTAAAGCAGCACACCACTGTGTCCCTTGCGCGTCATTGCCGCGAGAGCGAGAGATAAATAAAAAGGTCCGGCGTTAAGTATTAAGTGAATCGGCTTTTACCCATCGTCGATGAATGTGATATATCCAATAAACTTCAAGATGCCTGGATTGCTTCAGGCTTACGCCCTGGCAAAGACGAGCGGGTGACAACCCGCTTTCACTGTCATGGGGTCCCGAGAGGGGACAAAGCAATCCAGAATTTCTGAAAATGGCCAATTAAATCCATTGTAAGGCGTTTAAAAAAGAATATACTTATAAATATATACTGGGTGTGTTCATCTTAAACATGACGAGGAGCCTCTATCCCTTCCTCCAACCACTTCAGCGCTGCTTTCCAATCATGTTTTTCTTCCAACTCTAGATGGCTCATAAGTTGATAGGCCTCAGCCGTTGGTTTCTGTTTTAAGAGATCGGCTAAATGGGCCCTTGCTTCTCCCCAGAGTTTAGCTTGAAGTGCAATACGGGCTAAGAAGAAAAGACTTTCTGGATGCTGAGGGTTAGCTTTTACAAGGGTTTGGGCTTCCTGAAATGCATTCATGTCATTTTTAGGCTCAACAAATTTAAGATATAAATCCCCTAAGACCTGTGTCGGATTTAAACTCCACGTTGCTTCAAGTGCAGTTAAAGCATAGGTGACATGGCCCTGTTTATATAAGAGGGGGGCAAGAATGGCTGTGGCTTCAGCAAGGCTTGGATCTAAGTAATGAGCTTGCCTTAAAAACATCTCTTTTTGATCGAGGGGGACTTTAGGTTGAAGAGCCTTTTGGTATTGAACAAAGGCAGTCTGTTTTTTACTCTGCTCTGATGTCAAATACCCTAGATCATTTAGACGTTCGATAAGAGTTTCTGCTTCCTCAAAATCCTCTCTTTCTCGTGTTAGAGCTAAGAGATGCTTCAAAACCCATGGAGAGCTTGGAGTAACTTTTTCAGCAAGCTTCAAAAGCTCATAGGCAGACTTAACCTCTCCCCGGTGCAGAGCTGAACGGATTTGCCCTTTCAACCCCAAAAAAGTGGTGGAAGGGTTTTTTGTAAGAGCCATGAAGCACTTTTCGGCATCAAAATGTTTATCTGCTCTCTCAAAAGTATTACCTGAAGCCCAAAGGAAAAAAGGATTGTCTGAATAATAGTGAGCCACTTTTTTTTGATGTTGAAGGGCTCTGCTAAAGGTTTCAGCCTCATATGAGGAGAGGAGCTCAATGAGTTCAAGCTCAGCTTTTCTACTTTGCGAGCGCCTGAAAAAAGACAACCACTTTATAGGTATCCCTAGAAACCAAGACACCACAGCACTTAATAGAATGATAAGGATAAAAATAAAAAGGAGGAAAAGAAAAGCCAATAAAGCTGTGATCTGAACTTCATATCCAAGCCATACAATCTCAACCGTTCCTGGGTCTTGAAGAGCTAAAAAACCCAGCGCAATAAGAGCTGAGATCAGAACAAGAATAAAGATAAATCCTTTCATCGATTTCACTCATTTCCAAGTTCAAGAATAATTTTTTTGATCATTAGCTCAAGGGCAATTCTATCTTGAGCTAAAGCTTTCCAAGAGGAAAGTTGAGCTTTCTCTTCTGGCGAAAGTTTTTCATAACTCTTAAGAGCTTTTTGAAGATCATGCGCTTTCAAGGCTTTTATGATATCTTCCACATCTCCCTGTTCATACTCCCCTTTTTTATTAAGTTTACGAATGCGGATAATAGATTTTATTTTCTTTTTAATGCGCTCCCACGTTGAAAGAGATTGGCCAGGAGATTGATTAAGTAAGGCTTTGAGTTGCGGATAAGTCATACTCTGCTGAATTGGGTTGAGCGTCGTCAAAAGTTCTTGCGACCACGGTTCAGGATTTTTTTGGAGAAAAGTCTTTAAGGTCTCCACAGGAATCGATCCCTCTAAAATCGCTCTTAAAAGCTCGAGGGCAACTAATTTAGGAGGTGTCGTCAAGATTTGTTGCTGTTGATTCATTTTCTTTTCCAAAACCGCGAGGCGTTCTGAAAACAACTTTATTTCTGCCTGAGCAGAGAGATGGGGTTCTTCAATGAGCTCAACTTCCTGCTGTGAGGGCGCGCTTTGCAAGAGGCTTGTCGGGTGGGTTAATTCTCTGTCCACATAGCGCTTCCATATAATAAAAAAAGCAAGAATTAACAGTATGATCAGAGTTACAAAAATAAAAAGTTTATTGCGCAATTCAGGTGATTGAGTCCATTTGTCCCAAAGAGTATTATTTGTTTTCTTGTCTTTCTTCATCGAAGTACCCCGTCATATTTTGTGTGGCCGGTTGAGGGCTTACCCAAATTTTTTTCCACTTGAGGAGTCTAGCTTGCTCGACCACCTCTTGACTTAAACAGAGGGCTGCCATTTGGTAGGCTCGTTTCTCAAGTGCATTCTTATTTAATAGATTAACAAAAATTGCGGTCGTGTGGGGAGAAAAAAACATAATATGAGAAATCTTTTTATTTTGAATATCAAAAAGAAGAGCATCTGGAAAATTGTCAACCTCAATAATCTGATAGACGATGTGTCGCTCAGCCTTAAATCCTTTGGCACGTAACTCATTAACAATATTGCCTCTTATGGCTTCACCGGAGAGATGCCAAAGAACGCCTTTCTGGGGGTGAGCATGGCCAAGGATGAGTTCTGTCAGCTCTTGGTGAGTCCCTGAGGCACTTAACACATTTGAAAAACCCTTTTCTTGAGCAAACCTCGCTGTTTGATCGCCAACTGCATAAAGAGGAATTTTTTTAAGCTCTTCATACTTTTCAATGGCTCGAAGGGCGTTTTTACTCGTGAGAATTAAGGCTTGTGGTGGTTTCAGTATAGGAATGGGAAGGAAGCGAGCTTTAAAAAGGGGGTAAATAAGGGACTCCACACCTTTACATTCTAAAGTTTTGGCAATAGGGAGAGCATCCTCCAGAGGGCGAATTAAGAGGACACGATGCATTCTTTCTCCTGAAGCAACAGAGCTGCTTCCTGCCCAATATTCTTGGCCAGTGAAGCCGGTCCACCATGGGAAACAAAACGCATATTCTGACCTTGTGGTTCACTCAGCATGCCCTTGAAGAAGAGAGCTTCTCCTTCAATCATTGCATAGGCTGCAATCGGTGTTCGACAAGATCCGTTTAAAGCCTTCATAAAAGCTCGTTCTGCAGTAACGGCTTGAAAAGTGACATGGTGGTTCAGAGGCGCTAAAAGCTCGAGAAGATCTGAGTCCTCCTCCCGGCATTGAATGCCAATGGCACCTTGTGCAACTGCTGGTAAGTATTCTTCTATAGAGAGAACTTGAGTTGCTTTTTCCAAAAGACCTAAACGTTTTAAGCCAGCCACCGCAAGAAGGGTAGCCTCTGCTTCACCGTTTTCAATTTTTGAGAGTCGGGTTTGAACATTTCCTCTTAAAGCAACCGCTTGCAAATGAGGGAATTTCTGAAGGACAAGAGCTTGGCGGCGCAAGGAAGACGTCCCAAAAAGAGCGCCTTCTGGCAGATCCTCTAGGCCCTGACCTTCCCGCGTTATTAAGGCATCCCTTGGATCTTCTCGTTCCAGCATTGCAGGAACAATTAAACCTGGAGGAAATTCTGCAGCCATATCTTTCATTGAATGAACAGCTAAATCGATACTGCCCATTGAAAGGGCCGTTTCAATTTCTTTCGTAAATAAGGATTTCCCGCCCAGGTCAATAAGGCTCCGATCGACAATTGTATCCCCTGTTGTTTTCATAGGGATAACTTCCACACGTCCTTGAAGGGCAGGATGATGAGTTTCTAAAGCCCGCAGAACTTCTAGGGTTTGAATTAAAGAGAGGGGGCTTCCCCGTGTTCCGATGCGAAAGGTTCTTTTATTCATTGGGCTTCTTGCATAATTTTTATTGTCTAACGTCAATCGAAAGGGAAATAGGGTGTTGCAAAAGTTAAAGGCTGGATTGCTTCGGAGCAAAAGCTCCTCGCAAAGACGAGCGGTGGACGTTTCCCACAGTCGTCTTCGCGAGCCCCCAAAGGGGGCGTGGCGATCCAGTTTTTATTTTATCGCCCAATTTTCATTTTGATTAGGTGAGCGCTTTATCCGTGCTCACCTATGAACCTTTAACTCTCTTCTAACCAAGAGGCAATGTTTTTAGCGTAGTAGGTCAGGATAATATCTGCGCCAGCTCGTCTGAAGGCCGTCATCACCTCTAAAACAGTTTGTTTCTCATCGATCCACTGACGTTCAGCGGCTGCTTTAATCATACTGTATTCCCCACTCGTATGATAAACTGCTAACGGAATATAAGGAGATGTTTGTTTAATGCGGTATAGTATATCTAGGTACGTATGGCCAGGTTTCACCATCAATATGTCTGCTCCTTCATGAATATCAAGGGCTGCTTCCCGAAGGGCTTCATATCCATTGGAATAATCCATCTGATAGGTTCGCCTATCCCCTAAAATAGGGTTTCCTTCTGTGGCCTGACGGAAAGGGCCGTAAAGAGCTGAGGCATACTTAACCGCATAACTCATGATGGGGATATGCTTGAAGCCCACACTATCAAGGGTTTGGCGAATATAACCCACCATCCCATCTATCATCCCGCTTGGGGCCACGACATCTGCCCCTGCTGTCGCAAGGCTGATGGCCTGCTTATTAAGGATTTCAAGGGTCGCATCATTGTCAACATCATAACCATTTTTATGATGGTGGGTAATCCCACAATGACCGTGATCAGTATATTGGCAAAAGCAAAGATCGGCCATGACCAGCAAGTCTGGATGGAGGGATTTTATTTCATGAATGGCTTTTTGAACAATACCGTCTTCTCGAGTGGAAGATGATCCCCACTCATCCTTTATATCAGTTACCCCAAAAAGAATAATATTTTTAATCCCTAATTCTTTGATTTCGTTAATTTCTTTTTTAAGACAGTTGAGGCTTAGCTGATGGTATCCAGGCATAGAAGCAACAGGAACGGGTTCAGAAATCCCTTCCTTAATAAATAAGGGCAGAATAAGTTGCTCCCTGTGAAGCCGTGTTTCCCTGGTAAGCTGACGAAGGGAAGGCGTTTGACGAAGCCGCCTGAGTCTCGTTGTCGGAAAGGAGGACATTTTTTACAATCTTTCTAAAATATGAGAAAAGGCCGTTCCAATAAAAGTAGCAATGGCATACCCCAAAGTTCCACACAAGATGCCTGGTACAACAAGGCTATGCCATTGTTGAGAACTTGCCATTGCAGCGGCTGTTGCAGGGCCTCCAATGTTGGCATTGCTGGCAATTATCAATTCTTTTAACCCGATCTTAAATTTCTTTCCCCAAACTATAAGCCATAAAAGGTGGATTGTCACAATAATGAAGGTAATAAGGATAATTTTAGGAGCAACTCTAATGGCGAGTCCAATATCTGCGCTCGCTCCAATCACGGCAAAAAAAATGTTGAGAAGCATGAACCCAACCGTTTCAGAAGGAATGAGCCTTTTTACAAAGTTTGGGCAAGTATTGACTAAAAGAAGGGACAGAAACGTTATAATCAGAATTTCAGCACCATTTATATGGATGAAACTTGTGACGATCAATGAAATAGTATAAATCCCAGTACTTATCAAGAGAGCTAAAATCAAATTATGTAATTCTAAAAAAGAACCTTGGGATATAAAACTGTCCTCAGAATGAATAGAAACCTTATCACTTTCTTTAAAAAAGGAAGTAAAGAAAGAATGAGACCCTATGATTGCCAAAACTGAAAAATAAAGGGCCATGGTCACGTTATCCGCGGCATTTCCCGCTAAATAAAGATTGTGGTCTTGAAGAGAAAGAACTTTTGAAACAGCCACATAATTGATACTCCCGCCGATATAACTTGCACAAAACATTCCAATGATCTTACCCGTTTCGTCACCGATCGAAACCAGAGCAAAAGCCAAGGCTGCGCCAATAATTGTCCCAATGGCACCTATGACGAAAGCTGTAAACGTAGGCCCACTTTCTGTAATAATTGTCTTAAGATGAGCCCTCATCAGAATAAAAGGAATGGAAAGAGGGATAAAATATTTCCATACAAGGTCGTAGAGTTCCGCATCATGTGGGATAAGCCCTGCATTTGACAGAAAAGATGCCAAAAACATGGTCACAAAAACACTCGAAAGACGAGACAAATGGGGAATTTTCTCGGACAACAACCCCAAATAAGCACATAAAACGAGGATAAATAGAAGAATAATGGGATGTTCAGATGGAATAATCATTCTACGGTTTTTTCCCGGGCTAGATTATTTAAATCTTTATATTAATGTATCTTTTTGAGTCAATGTAAAAATACACATCATATTTGTTAACCCATACCCTTCGTCATTCCTGCGGAAGTGGAAATGACGACTGGGGTTGGGAAGAATGCTGAGGCTCATTATTTAAGTTATATCAGTAACTTTTTTGTTTTTCCTTGCCTCATCAAGTTGTTTATGCTTGAAGAAGACATGATTATTTTAGGAATAGAAACCAGTTGTGATGAAACTGCCGCTGCGCTTGTTACAGATGATAAGCGGATTCTTTCAAATATTGTCTCTTCCCAATATCAAGAACACAAGCCATTTGGTGGAGTTGTACCTGAAATTGCGGCCCGGGCACATCTCATTCAGATTGAATTTATCATTCAGCGCGCCCTCCAAGAAGCCAATATAACGCTTGATCAAATCGACGGCGTTGCGGCTACCGGTGGGCCAGGTCTTATAGGTGGGGTGATTGTGGGCGTTATGATCGCTAAGGGGCTTTCAATGGCTAAAAATATCCCCTTTATCCCCATAAACCATTTAGAAGCCCATGCGTTAACGGCGAGGCTTACGAACAACGTACCTTTCCCTTACCTTTTGCTTCTCGCGTCAGGCGGGCATTGTCAATTTTTAATCGTGGAAGATGTGGGTGCTTATACCTACTTAGGAGGAACACTTGATGATGCCATTGGGGAATGTCTGGATAAAACAGCGCGCCTCCTAGGATATCCTTACCCAGGGGGGCCTACGATAGAACGGCTGGCTCAGACGGGAAATCCTGATGCTTTTTCTCTGCCTCAACCTCTTAAAGGCCAAGCAGGATGTTCATTTTCCTTCTCTGGTCTTAAAACAGCGGCGCGCAAACTCATACTTGAAAATGGAGTCTCGTCTCCTTCTTTCCAAGCCGATTTTTGTGCATCCCTCCAAAAAACAATAGGGGATATCTTGGTGGATAGATGCCAACATGCCATGGCAATGGCCCTTGAAAAAATGCCCAAAATTAATAATCTTGTTTTGGGAGGTGGCGTGGCTGCGAACCAATATTTCCGCCAACGGCTGAAGCACTGTTCAGAAGAACGAGACGTTACACTCATCACGCCGCCTGTGAGTTTATGTACGGACAATGGAGCAATGATTGCTTGGGCAGGGGTTGAGCACCTGAGCCAAGGTCTGGTAGGATCTTTAAGTTTTGCACCGCGACCTCGGTGGCCGCTTCAAAACTTGAAGACAGAATTAAAGGAGAAAACAGCGTGAATAACGTTTCTATCATAGGAGCAGGAGCTTGGGGAACAGCCCTTGCCTTGTGTGCCTTCCGGGCTGGATCTCAGGTCACTCTATGGTCCATCAGCCTTGATGAGGTTGAAACGATCAATCAACGGCATGAAAATGTTTACCGTCTCCCAGGAATTGCCCTTGATCCTAGCCTTCAGGCCACAACCGATCCTCAGGAATGCGCAAAAGCCGACATGGTGATTTTAGCCCCACCTGCGCAATTTATGCGGAGCACCTGTGAAACTTTTCAAAAGGTGTTTCCTCCTCATATCCCGCTTATTATTGCCTCAAAAGGCATTGAAAATGGGACGGCTTGTTTAATGACTGAAGTTATCCAGGACTATTTTCCTAAAAATCCTCTCTTAGTCCTTTCTGGCCCTAGTTTTGCATCTGATGTAGCCAAAAGGCTCCCAACAGCTGTTACTCTTGCAGCTCAAGATCTTGCCTTGAGCCAAAAAATCGCAAGTCTTTTGAGTAGCCAATATTTTCGCCTTTATGCATCTCAAGATATGATTGGAACGCAAGTAGGAGGGGCCTGCAAAAACATTATTGCTATTGCTTGTGGGATCATAGAAGGTCGAGAACTCGGCGATAATGCGAGATCGGCTTTGGTGACACGCGGCCTTTCTGAAATCACTCGACTCGGGAGCGCCATGGGCGGAAGGCTCGAAACTTTCTTGGGTCTTTCAGGTATGGGCGACATCACTTTAACATCCTTAAGTTCTCAATCTCGCAATAAATCGTTTGGTCTGGATTTGGGTCGCGGTACTCCCCTTGATGAACTTTTAAGCAATAAAAAAACCTTAACTGAAGGTGTTCATACAGTCTCTGGAACGGTAACCTTGGCTAAGAAATTTCAAATGGATATGCCCATTACATATGCTTTGAATGATTTGTTAAATGGGGAGGGAAACATCGATACATTGATTGAGAATCTTCTGAGCCGACCCTTAAGAACGGAGACAGCATAAATGACCTATTGGCTAATAAAGACTGAACCAGAAGTTTGGTCTTGGGAGGATCAAGTAAAGAATGGAGTCACATTTTGGGACGGCGTGCGTAACTATCAAGCCCGTAATAATCTAAAGGAGATGAAGGTGGGAGATCTTGCCTTTTTCTATCACACAGGAGGTGAACGGCGAATCATGGGCGTCGTGAGTGTTGTGAAACCTTACTATCCCGACCCTTCAGACCCTAATTTTGGTATGGTAGATGTCAAAACGGTTAAATCCTTTTCCTGTCCCGTCACATTAAAAGAAATCAAAGAAGATCCCCGCTTTCAAGAGCTGGCCCTCGTCAAGCAATCTCGCCTATCTGTCATGCCTATCGATGAGAAATCGTGGGAAATTTTAAACCTTAAGGGGAAATGTATTTAAAGTTTCCAACAAATATAATGACTTAAGAGCATGGGGTTGCATTTTAATTATCTATTGGGTATGAAAGAGCAATCGTTTACATGGATGAGTGCGTACAATGTTTATACAAACAGAGGAAACACCAAATCCGGCCACATTAAAATTTCTTCCCGGCCGTGTCCTGATGTTAGAAGGAACGGCGGATTTCAAATCCAGGGAAGAGGCCACAATTTCACCTCTCGCTCTTAAGCTTTTTGAGATTGATGGCGTAAAAAGTGTTTTTTTTGGCGCGGATTTTATTACAGTTTCTAAAGAAGATACCCTTGAGTGGGCGGTGCTTAAGCCTGCCATTTTGGGGGGGATCATGGAACATTTCATAACACATCAGCCCTTGTTTTTTGGGACTGAGATCCCTATATCCCCAAAAGACGATGATGACCCCCTTGTGGTCCAAATTAAAGAAATCTTAGATACCCGTATCCGCCCAGCAGTGGCCATGGATGGGGGAGATATTGTCTTTGATCGCTTTGAGACAGGCACAGTTTATGTGCGTATGCAGGGTGCCTGTGATGGGTGCCCAAGTTCTTCGGAAACATTGAAGGCTGGTATTGAAAATATGCTTCGCCACTATGTTCCTGAGGTTCTTGAAGTCAAAGCTATAGAGAGTTAAGGAGTTAATTATGGTAAAACAATCGAAAACTCAGATTTCCCTTATTGTTACTTTGGGATTAATGATACTAGGTCAAGTGGGGTTTGGGCTTTATAAAGGTCACTTTCACCTCAATACCCTCGGTTCCGCAAGAGCTATTAGCCTTGCAGTCCCTAAGGAAAAGCATTTTCAAGTTTCGAGTGTAAAAGAGCTTGATCATGTTTTTAAAAATTGGAACTACAGCCTTACAAAGGCAAAGAGTGATGGAAAGGTTCCCCGCCTTTTTTTGGCTAAACTTCCCCGTGACATGCAGCGTCAGGCAAAGTCTTCAAATGCTTCATTCATTCAAGTTCTCTTACCCCATATTTTAAAAGTAAATGAAAAGATTTTAGAGGATAGAGCTCGCCTTCAAGAAATGCAAAAACGTCAAAAGGCAGGGCATCACTTACGTCATTCGGAAAAAATGTGGCTCAGCAAGCTTGCTTCTGACTACAGGTGCAAGTCAACGAGAATTGAAGCTTTGCTAAAGCACGTGGATATTGTCCCTCCTTCCTTAGCTCTGGCTCAAGCTACCATTGAAACTGGCGGAGGAAGATCCCATGCCGCCGTTAATAAAAATTCTACTTTTGGTCACATGCGAACCAAGAAGGATGTACAGAAGTTTGCAAGTCTGGAGGCCAATGTTTTGGCTTACATCACGAACCTTAATCGTCATGCTGCCTATAAAGGTTTTCGGGAAATTCGGGCGGGCTTAAGAGCAAGAAATAAGCAGTTATGTGGACATATCTTGGCTGCTGGACTCCACGCCTTTTCTGAACGAGGTCATGCTTACATTCGAGATGTGCAGAATTTAATCGATCGCCGTGATTTACGGAGATATGATCATATGCGGTTAAAACTTTAATCAGATCAAGAGGGGCTTCGGCCCCTTTCTCCGCACTGTCAAGATCTAGGACACCTTCCCTTTCTTTAATGAATATTAACTTTTTCTTCCTATAATAGATAAAATTTTAGATAAATTATGGGGAGACGAAGCTATGGGAAAAATTGCTGAAGACTGTTTAAAACAGATATTTCATGAGGCAAGAACTCACAATATGTGGCAAGACAAGCCCGTGTCCAATGAACTTTTACAAGATGTCTTCGACATTATGCGTCTTGGACCCACAAGCGCCAATTGTTCTCCTTTAAGAATTCTTTATTTGAAATCAAAGGAAGCCAAGGAACGCCTAAGGCCGCACCTTTCTCCGGGAAATGTAGATAAAACAATGCTAGCCCCTGCTACAGCGCTTCTGGCTTATGACCTTGAGTTTTATGATTATCTTCCTCAACTCTTTCCCTTTGCAGAAGCAAAATCTTGGTTTGAGGGGAAACATTCCTTCACAGAAGACACGGCATTTCGTAATAGCAGCTTGCAAGGTGGTTATTTTATTATTGCAGCCCGTGCCTGTGGTCTTGATTGTGGTCCCATGTCTGGATTTTCGAATGAGGGACTCGACAAGGAATTTTTTCCAGAGGGTCGATACAAATCTAACTTCCTTTGTAACCTTGGCTATGGCGATCCCGCTGGCCTTCCTGGCCCTCGTGCTCCCCGTCTTTCTTTTGACGAGGCGTGCAAAATTCTTTAAATTGTTTCACGTGAAACAATTGGTGGATTAGAGCATGAATTGTATTGGAGGTTTCTGGATTGCTTCGGAGCTCTCGCTCCTCGCAAAGACGAGAGGGGAACGTTTCCCATGGTCGTCTTCGCGAGCCCCTAAAAGGGGCATGGCGATCCAGCAACTCCTCATACTCGTTTTAATAAAAGGAATATTGATGTCAATAACAACCTGTGCTGCGGCTTTAAATGATCAAGAGCAAATCATTACAGCGTATACCGTATCCGAAGTTCAGGAAGCCCTTGAAAAAATAGGAAAAGATGCCGTCATATTTATTGATGTCGACGACACTTTGATTACGCCAAAATCCAAATCTTTTCATTCATCGAGCCCCTATCGCTTTCTGATTGATGATCTGAAAAGAGAGCGAGAGAAGTATAAGAACTTCGAGGAAATAATAAGTCATTGGCGACGCGCGAGAAAAACAATCCTCGTATCGGAAGACTGGCCAGGCCTTATCAGCACCTTAAAAACTGTTCACCCTGTCTATGCCCTCACAAAAATGGAAACAGGAGCTATCGGAGCCATCCCTTCCATGGAAAGATGGCGGCATGAGGAATTAACTGGAAAAGGAATTACTTTTACCCCAACATTTGCTAGAACGTCAGAAATGATGCTTGTTTCAGATTCTTCTCACACTTATCCAGCAAGTTTTTATAAAGGTATTTTTATAACAGGATCGTTTAATAAGAGTGATGTGATTCGTGCCATTTTAAAAATGGAAAGACCTTCTCAAATCGTGCTGATCGATGATCGACCTGAATACCTGAAGGATGCCAATGAGGAGTGTAACCGTCAATTCCTTCCCTTTTTGGGAATTCTCTTTAAAGGAATGGAACGCATCCTAGGAAAGCCCGATCCTGCGGTTGCTGAATTCCAGAAGAAGTATCTTCTTGAACATGCTGAATGGCTTGAGGATGAAGAGGCGGAGGAGGCTCTACGTAGGGTCAAGGAAGATTTGCCGATATAGCTTTTCCAACTGGTCGCATTCTTTGGTCGTTAAGGCTTTAAATTCCTTTTCTTTGGCTCTTTGGGAGAGAACACCTTTGTTCTGTTGTAGAAAGCGAATCAGCAAATCCACTGTGTGATCTGGCATATCAAAACGTTCATTGATAGCTGTTTTCATTTGATCATATTGTTCAAGGTAAGAAATCTCATTAGGGAGAGTTTTCTCAACCGTTTGACGAACGCAATCATAGAGAAATTCTGCAAGGAGGGTCGCATCAAAATAGCGATAAAGATCTATCGTATCATTTAGCACTTCCACATTTCCAGATTTTGTAGCACGCCATTTAATGAATTCCAAACGAGGTCGAGAATAAGACTCAAGGATACGTCGGTATTCATCAATACGCTCAAGAATAACGGCCGATATTGGAAAAACAACGCCCATTGGGGTGAATTCATGTTCCGCAAGAACATGATGGATGAGATACCGTTGTATACGGCCATTCCCGTCAGCAAAGGGGTGAATGAAAACGAATCCGAAAGAAATTATGGCCGCAAGAACAACAGAATCAAATTTATCCCCTTTAAAACGTTGATATGTTGAGATCAGGCCATCAAGTAGTCTAGGTAAATCCTGCCACTTCGCTGAAATATGATCCGGCAGTGGTGTACCCGTCAATCGCTCATGAACGCCGATAAAACCGCCCTCTTTACGTAAGCCCATCGGAACAAAACGTTGGTCCTCGATAACAATCTTCTGAAGACGTATAAATTCCTTAAGGGAGAGAGGGTAAAGCCCAGCTTGAGAAATGGCTCTACCCCAGCGTTCAGCTCGATGTTTCCCAGGGCGTTCTCCCTCAATCGCAAAAGAAGCCCGAGAATCCTTAAGCAATAGAAAAGCAGCAGCTCGTGCAAGAACATCTGGGTGAATTTTCCCCATTTTCTTTTGAGCTAGCTGGTCCAAATGCATAGCTATAAAACTTTCTAGTTTTTCAGTTCGCTTTACCAAAGGGCAAAAATCACGCACACCGGGAAGATTATTACGAATCCGATGTCGTTTAGAAATTTTCGAAGGGCCAGGATATTGTTGAGTTGAATCAATGGCATTCACAAAGTTGCCTGTTTCAACATCCCGAAGATTTAAAGTTTTTTCCATTAACCATTCATAAAAAAACCAAATCCGTCGACTATAACGACCTACTGGTTCCGATTTTACCCAAGTTTCAATTTCTTCAGCATGAATTTTACTAAAAAGTGCATGGAGTACAGCCAAATCTACCCCTTCATATTTCAGGGCGAAAGTTAAATGCCCCTGAAGTGTGTCTTCAGGTTTATGCCGCAGGGTGTAAATTGACCACCCTTCAGTCGCATACTGCTTGTGTTGGGAACTGATGGCCGCTATTTTTTCAGGTAAGGGTACTTGTAAGTCATAAAAATCAATGAGAGCAGCATACCCCGCTACGTATGCAACTTGATCCGGAAGTGGGCGTCTATGAAAAACGCTTACATCTCCCGAAATTTGTTTATTTTTTTTAGTTTTCATGAAAAACACTTATGCTCCGTGAAAAACACTTATAAAATGAATTTCTCATGAAAAACGCTTAGAGTCTATGGGAATAATTATTTTCCTCACCATACATCACTTAAAGGTCGCTGCCCTAAGTATTCTTCGATACGTCTTTGCGTGGCAGGAGTGATCTCGTGAGGGAGAGCATTTAAGGGAAACCACCGCGCCTCCAAGATTTCTCTTGAAACGACTTCTATTTTTTCAAAAGTCTTGCAAACGTAGACCACCACATAGTCGTCCAGCTTTTTATGGCGGTTATGATAAAATCCTAAAATTGAAGGCGATTCATGAAGAATTACGCCAACTTCTTCTTTTAACTCTCTGGTTAAAGCTTGAAGGCTCGACTTCTCTGCTTCAATTCCGCCCCCGATGGTGCACCAACCTGGTATATACGTATGTTTGACCAATAAAATGTGATCATTTTGCAGAACATGAGCCCGCGCGCCTACGGTTCGTACTGAGA
>DATKTE010000004.1:0-2586 GCA_035531295.1 Alphaproteobacteria bacterium | reverse complement strand
GTTGCAATTCTTATGAATTATTTTTATGGTACAGGCGATTCCTTTGGGGCGTAGCCAAGTGGTAAGGCAGCGGTTTTTGGTACCGCCATCCGCAGGTTCGAATCCTGCCGCCCCAGCCATCACTTCTTTTTGATAAGAATTCCGGCTAAATAACTTAGAAAACTTAAAATCCCCATGGTCGTCACAACGGCACAGGGAGTGACGGGAAGCATGCTTGCAAGGGCGCTCCCGATAGCTCCTGCCCCAATTTGAATAGCGCCCATCATGGCGGACGCCGTTCCTGCCATTCTAGGATAAAGGTTCATGGCTGCAGCTGTTGCATTGACGACAGCCAATGAAGAAATACAAAAAAAACAAATTAGGTATGTAACTAATAAATAGGCCTTTATTGGGAAGATAAGACAGGCCCCTACAAAAGCAAAACTAAGTAAAAAGCACAAAAAGCTGCCAATTAAAATGCCCTGGTGGAAGCGGATTCGGTGAGCCAAACGACGAGCAAAAGCAAACCCAGAGATGTTTCCGACAGCGCCCGTCACACCAATGTAGCCAAATTCCTGAGCGGACCATCCAAAATAAGACATAAAAAGATAAGGAGAAAGGGTAAGATAGCAAAAGACGATTGCGAATTGAACACCCAACACAAAGCATAACAATCCAAAAGAAGGATCTTTAAATAAAAGGGCATAATTTTTTAAAACCGAGAAAGATTGTATGGGTTCTTTTCTGTAACCATTGGTTTCGGGGAGCCATATCCAAACCATGAAGAGTGTGAAAGCAGCAAATAAAATGAGAAAATAAAAGTTCATCTCCCATCCGAAATGCGAAACGATGAATCCTCCTATTGTTGGCGCTATAGCGGGAGAAACAGAGATGACCATCATGATAGTTGCCGTATATCGTGTCAGATGATGGCCTTCATAGAGATCACGGCCAACGGCTCTTGCAATTAAAGGACCGGCACTCGCTGCAAACCCCTGGATAAAACGGGCCATTTGAAGGCTTAAAATGCTGTCAGACTCTGCGCACCAGAAGCTTGCCGCAATATAGAGGATCAGCCCCCCTTTAGCAACTAAAAGCCGACCCATCCGATCGGCAAGGGGCCCTAACAGCAAGCTCCCCACGGACGACCCAAGAAAGAAAAAGGTCAATGTAAGCTGAACGGAACCCATGGAAGATTCAAGCGCCTCCCCAATAGCAGGCATAGAAGGCAAATAAAGGGAAGTTGAAAAAATCCCGAACGCCGCCAATAAGCAAAGTATGGGCACAAGAAGACGTGAATGAGAGGATGCAGACATGGATTAAGTCTTAGCTAATAAAGAAAGGTATCCTAACACTTTTTTCCAATTTAACAAGGCCAGTTAAACGGAATGAAGAGCTTCCTTCCCCCAAATTCATTTAGGGGAAGGTTTAATCTGCTCTGTTAAAGTGGTGTGCTTATTTGGTCAGCTTTCTCGAAATACAAAGGACGGTCTTCAGGATTCATCGTCAAAAGATCTACAAACATGGTTCTTAAGCGCTCCTTTTGGGCCTTGAAGATCCTGGAGCCCACCGATGTGTCACCATTTCCTAAGTGCCTCTTTAGCTCTATATAAGGTGTGGAGGAAATAGTTTTCTGTTGCGTACGAGGAGGTGGAGTTATCCACTTATATCCGTCCCACCAAGGAGTCCCTGGTATTGTCTCAGTAATATTGACGTTATCAAGCTTTGAATTCATATATGGGTAAAGTTTACCCCGAATAGAGTTAAGACTAAGTTGCGTGAGATCATATTCGTACCAGGTCTTGCGTGTTTTGAGAATCTCCATTGTTTTCTCACCAAATGTCCCCTTGGTTCTAAACTGGCCTTTTCTATTTAAATAGAGCACAGCTTTCAAAAACTCTTGGGGATGGTCTTCAATAAATGCATTAAAAGACGTTGACAGATGTTCAGGGTCTATCGATTGACCAGGCTTAATATCATATTCAGCAAGGTACTGCGCTGCAATTTTATTAAGTAAACGCTCTTGGGGGCGAGCTAAAGTCGTTGGATGATGTGCCCGCATTCTAAAGTTTGCGGCCTTATTTATCTTAGCCGTTGCCAATTGCTGTGACCTATTAAAAGTAAATACTTTCCCGCATCGTTTCGCATAACGCACATTATCCATAAATTGTAAAATGGGTTCATAATAAGCTTGGACTGGATGAAGATCATAGGGATAATTATGACCGAGCAGGGGGGCGTAACTTGTACCAACAAATTGTTCCTTGTAACTTTGGCTAGCGGCTTCTGCAAATTTTATCGAATGTTTAGGGGAATTATTATCATCCTCTAAGCCATGCACCAACCAAACCGGGGCTTTAAGATAGGATGCATGCTTAGAAGGAGAAAGGATTGCATTCTCTTCAGGCCTATATAAATTAGAATTTTGATAGGTGTTTCCCATCCAATTATTTTTTTTACCACTATGGAAAAATTTTGCACGGTTTTTACCTGATGCTGTTTGGGATTTGAAATCATAAAAAATATCAGAATGGCACATTAGTGGTATATATCCATCAATACAAGCCTTATGAGGCACAGTATACCAGCTTTCTGAATACCTCGTGG
>DATKTE010000003.1:0-6335 GCA_035531295.1 Alphaproteobacteria bacterium | reverse complement strand
CTCAATTCCTGAAATGTCGTCATTTTAATCGAGCCTCTTGACGGTTTTTAAAAGAGCCAATCCAAGAAAAAAGAAAGCAATGAGGAGCATGATGCTCAAATTGAAAAAAACCAACTCCCAAATAATGCCACTCAAAAAATTACTTTGAAGAAGCGTCACAAAATAGCGTGGTGGCAATAAATACGTCAGAATCTGGATGATATAAGGCATGGAATTAATCTCAAAGATAAATCCAGAAAGAATGAATGCTGGAAGAAAACCAGTCATAATGGAAACCTGGCTCGCAACGAATTGGTTTCGAGCTAATGTGGAGATGAGAAGACCTAAACCAAGCGCTGCTAATAAAAAAACCGACGTTGAAAGGAGTAGAAGGAAATAAGATCCACGAAAGGGGACAGAAAATAAAGTAACGGAAAGAAAGACACAAAGTGTCATAGAACACAAACCAAGAAGAAAATAGGGGACAAGCTTTGCCAGTAACATTTCAGAAATACGAATGGGAGTCGACAGCATGGTTTCCATTGTTCCACGCTCCCATTCGCGGGCTACGACGAGAGCAGTGAGAAGGGTTCCAATGATCGACATGATAATCGCGATGGATCCAGGAAGAAGCATGTAGCGGCTATTCAGATCTTCATTGAACCATATTCGTGGTTCAGGGACAATCGGGGTTACAAGGGAAGAATTTCTTTCAATGATTTGTTGGACACCCCAGTTACTCACAACACCTTGAGCATAATTGAGGACGAATTCGGCTGTGTTTGGCTCACTCCCATCAAGAAGAAATTGCAAAGGGGCTGGTACACCCCGCAAGTAGTTTTGTGAAAAATTCACAGGTATAGTCACAATCCCGCGAAGAGATCCTCCCGTCAGATCATTTTCGAGAGCTGAACGATCGTAGCTTGTTTTGACGTTAAAATAATGGGTTCCGAGGAAAGCATTCTCAAGGCTACGTGCTGTGGGGGATGTATCTTCGAGAAGGAGTCCTAGCGGAATCCTATCTGCATCCAAGGAAACACCGTACCCAAAAATAAAGATCATAAGAAGGGGTAGAATAAATGCAATGAGGAAGGTGCTGGGATCTCTTGTGATCTGCTTTCCCTCTTTTTGTAAATAAGCAAAAAAGCGGCGAAAGGAAAAATTCATTATCCTGCCCTTTCTTTTTCTTCTTTTGCATCAATCTGCTCAATGAGAGTAATGAAGGCGTCCTCAAGAGTTGGGTTGGGCATTTCTTTTGTTTTGACGCTCTCCTTTAGGGCATCAGGTGTTCCACTTGAGATACTCATTCCCTGGTAAATAAGGGAAATGCGATCACAATATTCCGCTTCCTCTAAAAAATGAGTGGTGACCATGATCGTCACTCCCTTTTCAACCATTCCGTTAATATGGGTCCAAAACTCACGACGGGTGATAGGATCAACACCTGAGGTAGGCTCATCCAAAAATAGCACATCGGGGTCGTGCATAACAGCACAAGCAAGAGCGAGTCGCTGTTTGAAACCAAGGGGCAGTAGACCTGCATTATCGTTAAGGTAGGGCGAGAGGTTAAAGATTGTGACCATCTCTTCAATTTTCATTTTCCGCGTCTGTCCTATGAGACCATAAACACCTGAAAAAAAATCCAGATTTTCCTCGACACTTAAATCACTATAAAGTGAAAATTTCTGAGCCATATAGCCAATGCGCGCACGGGCCTCAGAAGAGGCCACCTTAAGATCAAATCCTGAAACCAAGGCCTTCCCTTCCGTAGGCTGCAACAAACCACACAGCATCTTAAAAACCGTTGATTTCCCAGCCCCATTAGGGCCTAAGAGACCAAAAACCTCACCCCGATTGATGGTAAAAGAAATATTGTTGGCAGCTGTGAAATTTCCAAATTTTTTTGTCAGGTGTTCAGCCTGAACAGGGGGAATATCATTTCCTTTCTTTTGGGAAATTTTATCGGCCAAAACAGATTCCCCGCCAGGCCCCCCTCCAAGGATGTCAATAAAAGCATCCTCAAATCTGGGTTTAGTAAGGTAGAGGTGAGAATCATTTGAATTGGGGTGAAATGAGGAAGAGACAACGAGACGGATCTTACTGCCTTGAATTGTACCATCGATGATGTCTGGCTGACTTAAAAGCTTTTTAAGGAATGCCCGACGGCTTTTTAGGGGCACATCGACTTGAAAAACCTGGCCTTCAACACGCTTTGTTAACTCTTTTGGGGGTCCATAAAAAAGCAGTTCTCCCTCATTGAGCAGTAAGACCTCCTCGCATTGATCTGCTTCATCGAGGTAGGATGTCGACCATAGGACTGTCATTCCGTGGTGAACCAATTGTTGTACCATCTTCCACAATTCACGACGTGAAAGGGGGTCGACACCGACGCTAGGCTCATCCAGGAGTAACACTTTAGGGTGTCCCAAAAGAGAACAAGCCAATCCCAATTTTTGCTTCATTCCACCTGATAGGTTTCCGGCAAGTCGAAAAATAAAGGGCTTGAGTGACGTAAACTGGAGCATATCTTGAAAGGCAGCTTCTCTTTCCTTACCTTTCAGATCATGCAAATCAGCAAAAAGGTTAAGATTTTCGATGACGGTTAAATCTTCATAAAGCCCAAATTTTTGGGGCATGTAGCCTATGATTTCATGAAGGCGATCCGCGTCTTTGATGGTATCCAGACCCATAACCTGAACATCGCCTGTTGTGGGCATGAGAAGTCCCGCCATGAGACGGATAAGGGTTGTCTTCCCAGCCGCATCAGGTCCTACAAGCCCTGTAATGATTCCCTGACGAATAGAGGCTGTGATATGATCAAGCGCCGGCCTTTCCATTTTAGGGAAAGTTTTAGTAAGGTTAGTGATTTGAATGGCAGTTGTTATGGTTTTCCCTCGTTTATATTGTTCTGATCAGAAAGTTTAATCTTAACCGTTACAGGCATTCCCTGACGAAGTTGACCTTTGGGGTCATTGGCAAGAATACGAAGTCGATAGACAAGATCGGTGCGAAGTTGGGTGGTTTCAACCGTCTTGGGAGTAAATTCTGCTTGGGGAGAGATGAATCCAATTTGACCTTTAAAGGGGTTGTCCGGATGGGCATCATTGAAAACAAGAACTTCCATTCCCGGCTTAATGCGCCCTAAATTTGTTTCTGAAATATAGGCACGAATCCACACAGGTTTATGAAGCGTAATTGTATAAACGATGGATTGGGGGGCAACGATTGCTCCTGGTTCTCGGACGCGGGTCAGGACAATACCGTCAGAAGGAGCATGAATTTCTGTGTCTTCTAGGTTAACCTTTGCGCTTTCAAGCTGTCCTTTTGCCGTTTCCACAGCGGCGCGTCCAGCATCAATATCTTCAATACGAAATCCTTCCACTTCTAGGCTCAAAGCTTCCTGGGCATTTTTGAGCAGGGCCTCTGCCTCCGCTTTCTGGGCAGTGGCATTGTCATATTCTTGTTGAGAGGATGACCCCGCTTTAAACTGTTGGCTCGTGCGTTTAAAGGTAATTTCCGCGATTTCAAGGGCTGCCTGGCGTTCGTTAACTGTTGCTCGAGCTTCTTCAATTTCTTGATAGCGGTTACCATGCTTTAATTTGGCATAGTTCGCCTCTGCTTGGGCAAGCTGCCCTTGAGCTGTAGCTAAATCAGCGATGTAGGGAGCTTTATTGAGAACAGCAACAACATCTCCTGTTTTAACCAAGTCACCTTCCTCAAAAACCATTTTTTCTAGTCGTCCACTCACCCGAAAGCCTAGGTCAACTTGACGAATATCAACATTACCATAAAGCACTAAAAGTTTATTATTTTGCTCATTTTTCCAGAAGGTTATGACAAAATAAAGGCCTCCGATCAGGGCAAGAATGATCAGGCTTATAATAAGGATACGGGTTTTTGTTAATATCAGCGTATGTCTCCCTGTTCATAGCTTTGTGAATTTTTAGCTAATAAACCTTATAAACCATTTTAAGCTATAAGCCAAAAGGAGAGTGCACACTAAGCCTCCTACCCATAAAGCCACAAACCAGAGCCACGGCTTCAACTTTTGCAACTACTCACCCTCCTGTGTCATCCATGGCAAGAAAAACCATTGTTTTTTGCCGAGGATGACACGTCTGAGGAGAAGTCTCATGACTGACCATTTTTTGTCTTTGAGGCATAGCTTAATACCATTCTTGATGGCTGGATTTTCCTCGGAAAACATAATAAGCGTAAATGGTATACCCTAGGACAAAAGGTAAGAAAATGAGGACGGCCACTAGAATGAGAGATAGGGACCGAGGATCGGCGGCCGCATCCCACAGGGAAACTTTATAAGGAACAATCCAAGGCCACATACTGATACCAAGACCCAAGTAGCCTAAGGAAAAGAGAGAAATGGATAGGACGAAGGGTGTAATTTCCCTCATTTTCAAGAGGCTGATATAAAGGCCAATAAAGACGCTTGCTGTTATTATGGGAATAGGGGAAAGATAAATTAGATTGGGTAAACTAAACCACCTCTGGAAGATTTCATTCTTTAAATAGGGGACCCATAAGCTGACAAGACCCATAAAAAGAGCAACATAAATCAGAATGTAAAACGTAACCTTGCGGGCCCAAACTTGTGTTTTGTGATCTGTCTTCATAATGATCCAAGTTGAACCCAAAAGGGCATACCCAAAAACGAGAGCCACACCTGTCATGAGCGAAAATGAACTGAGCCAATCAAAAGGATCTCCCGCAAAAGATCTCCCGCTAACCGTTACTCCTTCAACATACGCCCCCAGAACAACTCCTTGGAAAAAGGCTGCTGTAAGCGATCCAAAATGAAAAGAGTAGTCCCATATTTTTCGCATCTCACTCTTGGCTTTAAAGCGAAACTCAAAGGCAACGCCCCGAAAAATAAGGCCTAATAGCATGAGAGTAATAGGAATGTAAAAGGCAGGGAGGAGAATTGCGTAAGCTAGAGGAAATGCGGCAAGCAGGCCCCCACCGCCTAGCACGAGCCAAGTTTCGTTCCCATCCCAAAAAGGAGCAACCGAATTCATCATTTTGTTTCGGCAGTCTTCACTGGGAGCAAATGGGAAAAGAATGCCAACGCCTAGATCAAAACCATCTAAAAGGACATAAAGAAAAATAGCTGTTGCAATAATCCCTCCCCAAATCAGAGGAAGGTCTAGAAAGGAAGAAAAGTCAAACATATCCACACCTTTTAAATTGTTTAGAGGAGAGGCTTTTTAAGACCATGAGATCCATAGATGTCTTTTTCTTTGAGATGATGAATAGGCCCCATACGAATTAATCTTGCAATATAATAGATTCCCGCTCCGAAAACGAAAGAATAAACGATAATAAACGCCACGAGTGAAAGGAAAATATGTTGACCCAGCACCGGAGATTTAGCCTCAATTGTGCGCATAAGTCCGTAAACAATGTACGGTTGACGGCCGATTTCGGTGACAAACCAGCCTGCTAAAATGGCGATAAAGCCTGAAGGCGTCATGACAAAACACCAAAGCTGAAACCACCTTGTGGTAAAGAGGGTATTTCGAAAATAGAGAACAAGCGCCATCAGACCAGTTAAGGCCATTAACAGTCCAATGCCCACCATAATCCGAAAGCACCAGAAAACGGGAAGAATGGGAGGTCTTTCCTCCTTAGGCCAGGCTTTTAAGCCTTTCACTTCACCGTTTATATCATGGGTTAAGATTAAGCTTGCGAGTTTTGGGACCTTAAGGGCATATTTTGTGGTTTCTGTGACCGAATCTGGCCAACCGAAAAGAATTAGATCAGCCCCTTTTTCCGTTTCCCAGATTCCTTCAATTGCCGAAACTTTCACAGGTTGATGTTCTAGCGTGTTAACCCC
Source organism: Alphaproteobacteria bacterium (assembly GCA_035531295.1). Lineage (GTDB taxonomy): Bacteria > Pseudomonadota > Alphaproteobacteria > UBA9655 > UBA9655 > UBA9655. The sequence continues at coordinate 505 of DATKTE010000003.1, read as the reverse complement.
ATGAATATCCCCTAGAAAAATTTGAACGGGAGCCACAAAAACAGCCATCAACATGGCCATTCCCATCATGATACGCGCGTGAGCTAAGTGCCGTTTTTTTAAAAGATACCAACCGGCAATCCCACCAACAAAAAAAGCCGTCGTTAGATAAGCTGCTGTTACCATATGCATAAATCTAAAGGGAAAAGAGGGATTGAAAACAATCTCAAGCCAATTGGCCGGATGGAAGATATTCCCTGTCCGTATTTCAAAACCACTGGGGGTTTGCATCCAACTGTTTGCGGAAAGTATCCAGAATGCTGAAATGACCGTCCCTAGCGCAACGATGATTGTTGATATAAAATGCATGCCACGAGTGACACGTTCCCATCCGAAAAGCATAATTCCAAGGAAGGAAGATTCAAGAAAAAAGGCTGTGAGCACCTCAAAAGCCAGTAAAGGGCCTAACACGTTCCCTGTTTTATCAGAAAACACAGACCAGTTTGTGCCGAATTGATAAGACATG
>DATKTE010000002.1:0-3032 GCA_035531295.1 Alphaproteobacteria bacterium | reverse complement strand
AGGGGTTATCTCTATGCGCCTCTAAAAGGGCCTCAAGCAGATATTGTCTCTAACCTACTGAAAAAATCATATCTACATCCTGAAATTCCCCAAAAGGATATTCAGATTTTACTGTGGGCGATAATTTCCCGCACTAAAATTAAAAAAATGTCGCCTGAAAAAAGATATACTGCTGTCAAACTTCTCACCCCCAAGGAAATTTACCGGATCAATGGGGGGGCATTGGGATTGATCCCCAGAAAATTTTTAAACAAAGCCTTTGAGAACCTGCCCTCATCAGTACGGCGAGTAATGGAGGCAGAAGCCCGGTTGCGTACAATGCTCACCAAAACCCAGGCCTCTTATGAAGAACTGGAGCGAATCGCAGTATTACACGGAGAACCACCCCATGAAGAAGGAGACCGTGAAGTACCTCTCGGTCGCTGGTCTTTTCATCCTGATGGATATTTTATCCGTTATTTTCCTCGTGGATACAGACGAATGCTCATTGAACTCTATTATCCCGAACCGGTTCAGATAAAAAGGGATAAACTCGGCCGCATCATCTTTATTGCTGACCAGAAGGGCAATCGGCTGGAAACAGTCTATAATGATACCGTAGAACCGTTGACTATTTCGGGGGAACCCTCGCTTAGGGGATATGTTTTTCATTCTCTCTTTTTTGAGAGGGTCAATTTTGAACAAGGGAATCCAGAAAAAAAGGAAAAAAAAGAATGGAAAAATAAAGGGTGGACCTTGCTGGGAATACCAACCGGAAGGGGCCAAATCAATTCAAGGGTGAACCATTTCTCAGATTCACAAAAACGGTATTTGTGGTCCTTAACTCACAAGAAACAAGTTAATGATTTATTTAAAGGACTTATAACCCTAGGGAGATTTGGTGATAAGCAGAGACTGAGTCCAGACAAGATGGAAGAAATAATGGCCCTGGGACATTATGCTGTGGCCCTGCAGAATTCTGTGAGCAACAGTACTGCTGAAGACAAGGATTGGCTGGAAAGTGCCTTGAATCTGGTTAAAATGGCCTGGCAGGCAGCTGTTTCAAAAAACATGAGTACGTCTGAAGATACTCCGATTTTTAATCCAGCTGAAGATCCGGTCCCCGGGCAGGCCGCCAGTCAACGGGGGGGAGACTCACCACGTCCAACCAATAAAACAGAAGAATGTGACAAAAAGTTGGGAGAATGTATGGATAAAGCTAAAGAGAAATTAGATCGTTTTGTAAAAGATTGTCTAAAGAGTAATTCTTATAATGAAAATTTATGTAACATCGATGCCATTACAGAGTGTATAATACAAATATATGCAGGTGACAGAGATATCTCCACCTTAAATGATTGTATTGAAGAGGCAGGTTGTGGTGGAACCGATGAAATCAAAAAATGTGTCCGTTCAAAGCTGGGATTATATTATCGAGATATTTGGAAATGTGATGAGGCATACAAAAAATGCATGAATTAATCAAAAATTTCTTTTAAGACCTGGATGGAATTACGCCAGTTGGGGACCACTTTTACAAACAGGTCGATAAAGACCTTTTTTTTAAAATTAAAACGCTTATAAATAAATTAATATTTACTATTTCCGAGGAGAAATTGTTATTTATATGTTGCGTTGACCCTCTTGGATCAAATCAAAAATGCATACCAAATACCTGACAGAAGGGACGGACTCACTCTTGTCCTAATAAAAAAGTCAGATTTCGAACAAGAGCCTTTGTCCATCGGGTTCGTGGGGTAATTTGAACCTGTTGGGACTTAAATTGAGCAGATCAATAATGTCGATTTTATGGAAGAGTGCTTCTCTGATCACGCGGGTGAAGTGCAATAGGGTGTATTGGTAGCGGGTCTGGTACTTGATGTAAGCGAGGAGCAGGTAGTAGATCAGTGCAGTCCATATCTGGATCAGGACAGCGTTTGGCGAGGTGCCGAGGAAGGTCTTGATCTTGAGGTTCTGCTTGATCCACTTAAAGAACAACTCGATGTCCCAGCGAGCTTTGTAGATCTGGGCGATGGTGGTGGCTGATAACTGGAAGTTGTTGGTCATGAAGGTCAGTGTTCTATCGGTGATCTCATCAAAATAGGTGATCAGGCGCAGACGATCGTGGTATTTTCTGTAACTTAAAGAGCCACGAAGCAAGACGACCTGGTCGGCAAGGACCGTTTTCCCATTGACTTCACGATGCTGTCCTATAATCTCGCAATCGCGATTATCCATGGCCCGGGTGACGAAGAACACACCCCGCAAATGCAGTTCATGGAGCCATTTGTAGTCGATGTAGGCCTTGTCGAACACCAGGATGCTGTCCGGGGAAAGGGGCAGATCGGCCTGTTTGGCCACCTTTACATCATGCTGACGGCCGTCGGTAACCACGATGAACGAGGGGATGGTGCCTTGGAGATCGAGCAGGGTGTGGATCTTTAATGCGCCCTTGCGTTTGCGGTACTTGGCCCAAGGGAAGAGGTCAAGGCAAAGATGGACCAGGGTGGAGTCCAGCACTTGGAGCGGGTTGTTGAACTTGAACCGATGCTTGGGAACGATATCGACACAACGGGCGAACAGGTGGTAGTACAGGCTCTGAAAGAGATGGTAGTCCCGGCGCGAGTTGACGTAGCTCAACTGGGAGCGCGAGATGTTCTTCAGCCCCAAGTGATACCACGCCCCCTGCTGCACCTTGAGCCCGGTCTCGATGTCACGCAGGCTCTTCTTGCCCGATGCCTGGGCGTAGAGGTTGACCAGCAACTGGCTCCAGGAAGTAAAATGCTTGGTGTAGCGGTCGGCCCCACTACGGTCCACTTCGCTATGGAACTGCCTTGTTGGGATCAGGTTCAGTACCTGCCTAAAAACTGTGCTAGAATATGCCACGGCCGGCCTCCTTTTTGGGTAGAATGGTTTTTGTAGAAGAAACAATTTTACCTGATTGGAAAGCCGGCCCCTAATTTACAATTTTATTAGGACAGTAGTGATTACTTATCACTAATCACTTTCCTTCAAATGACGATTTTTTCCTTGTACTCGCCGAAGACGGCGCG
>DATKTE010000001.1:0-6793 GCA_035531295.1 Alphaproteobacteria bacterium | reverse complement strand
TCTGAAAACATTTTATGATAATCTTATAAGCAGAGGAAAACAGAAAATGGTCGCTCTAACCGCTCTCATGCGTAAAATTATTGTCATTGCTAATGCTAAGCTTAAGCCTTTAGCTACACAAACAACATAGTTGATCCAGATATCTTAAATCCATTGTCTATATACCTTTTTTATAAACTTGACGAAATGAGAGGAATGTATAAATTTTAAAATGCTCCCTCATAAGAGGTTTTAATCTATGAAATTGTTTTTTATACTTCTGCTGCTTAGCTTGAATTTTAGTTCTTTAGGAAAAGCTATTGCAGCCAATGACAAAGCAAACGAAGGACCTTGGTCTTCCTACTTTCAATCACAAATTAATGCCCAACCCCATGACCTTGTCACCAAAGCATTTGACCTTATAAAGACTAAAAGGGCTCTCACAATTATTGATCTTGGCGTTGGGAACGGAAAGGACATCACAAAGATTCTCAAAGCCGGTGCCGTTGTTTATGCCTATGACGCAGACCCTGAGTCGATAAACATCATCAATAAACGATTTAACTTTTATATAAGGAACAACAAGCTATTTACTCATCAAATGTTTTTTGAAGACATAACGGCTTTGCCAACAGCGGATATGATAATTTCCATAAATTCCCTCCCTTTTATGAGAAAAGACAAATTATTAAGTTTCTGGAAGATCGTTGAGGATTCACTCACGCCAAATGGTATTTTCGTAGGAACTTTTTTTGGTGAAAAGCATTATGCTAAGCGGAATCCTAAACGGCCAGCATTGTTTAGATTAAACCGAGAAGAACTCCTTACTCTCTTTAAAAGTTTTCAGATCCTTTATTTTCATGAAGACTTTGAATATGATGAAAATTCTTCAAAGTCTTGGGGAACTGATCAGTTCGATCATCGCTATAAGGTGATTGCGAGAAAGAAGGGGTAGAGAGGACGTTATACTATATGTTCTTTAATTCAAATACTGCCTCCCCTCACCCGCCCCCTCGCTCACCTTTTGGTAAGCTTCGTCAAGTTCCCTGCAAAGCTGGCTCAAGTAAAAGGCAGACATGTTCAGCTGATCCGAAACTTGGATAATTCCCGATTTTTATAACTTATTCTGTTGAGATAAAGAGTAGATATGGTAATAGTACGGTCAGGCATGATCAATCCTCTCGTTTAGGGTAGTTATGTTAGTGACGGACAGGTGTAAGGTACCTCTTCATCACGCTTTAAGCGTGTGTTTCTCTTTTTATAATGCAACAATTTTTTATTTCTTTTTTGTATACGGCAAAAAAATTTTTTAAGATGGAGCCACAGTACATGCCAAACTTCCTCACCCTTGATGACCTTAATGCCCGCGGAAAACGCGTTCTCGTACGGCTGGATCTGAATCTCCCCATTCAAAACGGCCAAGTCACAGACCTCACACGACTTGAGCGGTCGCTCCCAACCCTTAAAGAACTTGTCTCACAGGGGGCAAAAGTAATCGTTTTGGCCCATCTTGGCCGCCCAAAGGGCGAAGATAAATCTCTGACCCTCGCCCCAATTGCCCAGGCTTTAGCAAAGGCTATGGCTCCAACACCTGTTCGCTTTTGTGAGGCTGCCCAAGGGCCGCTTGTTGAAAAAGCCATAGGTGCGCTTCAAACGGGTGAGGTCCTCCTTTTAGAAAACATCCGCTTTGTAAATGGCGAGGAAATGAATGACCCTTCTTTTGCCCAAGAAATGGCCACTTGGGGTGATGTATATGTGAATGATGCGTTCTCAACCGCTCATAGGGCGCATGCATCTACGACGGGCATAGCCCACCTCCTGCCGGCTTATGCAGGACGGTTGATGGAGGAGGAGCTTAAGGCCCTTGATCATGCCCTCGGGAAGCCTAAACGTCCTTTAATGGCGATTGTGGGCGGCGCAAAAATTTCAACAAAGCTTCCCCTTCTAGAAAATCTCCTTTCCAAAGTGGACGTCTTGGTTATTGGAGGTGCCATGGCAAATACATTTTTGGCAGCGCAAGGATATAATATAGGAGCGTCCCTCTTTGAGCATGATCTTTTGGAAACTGCTCGAAGTCTGCTTGCAAAAGCCCCTGAGATCATTTTACCACAGGATGTCGTGGTCGCTCGAAATCTTGAAGATCACGACAATATTGAAACCCTTTTCGTTCCTGAGGTTTCTGGAGATAAAAAAATCTTTGATATTGGCCCACTGACATGTCAGCAGATCCTGGAAAAAATGCTGTCCTGCCATACCCTACTTTGGAATGGACCTTTTGGGGTTTTTGAGACGCCGCCCTTTGACACGGGCACAACAACGGTCGCAAAAGGCGCTGCGCGTCTCACACGTGAAAGGTCTCTTATTTCAGTCGCAGGTGGAGGCGATACGGTTTCAGCCCTTGCTCACGCTCATGTTCTTGACGATTTTACGTATGTCTCAACAGCTGGCGGAGCTTTTCTTGAATGGCTGGAAGGAAAGGCACTACCGGGAGTTGAAGCACTCAGTGGTGCAGCAGGGCAGCGAACAGAATAGCAGAGGGAAGACAACAGAGAAGAGAAAAGAGAAGAGAAAAGAAGAGAAAAGAGAAGAGAAGAGAAAAGAAGAGAAAAGAAAAGAAAGAAGGAAAGAAAGAAGGAAAAAAAAAAGCGTCATCCCGGAATTTATAAACCCTTAGCGACCCTTTGGGAGCGTTAGGGTTTGTTAATATCCGGGACCCAGGATTTTCTGTTGTAAAAGTTTTCTCTGGGTCCCGGGTATTAAGGTTCTCTAACACTCGGCTATGCCTCGTGGAGAACCTAAATCCCGGGATGACGCTTTTTTTCTTTTCTATTCTTCTATTCTCTTCTCTGTTCTCTGCTATTCTGTTCTCTGCTACTCTGCTATTCCGTTCTCTACTACTCTGCCCTCTGTTCTACTGCTTGGGCATTTCCACGCTTTTTGCGTTAAATTTCACAGTACCAGGAGTACTGATCTCAATATCTCCCTTAGATTCGATAAGAAGAGTACCACCAGGTTGAACCTTAACAGCGGCTTGTGACGCCAGCATTTTCTCAAGTTTTTCAACTCGGCTTTTTAGCTCTTCGACTTCTTCATTAACTTCATAGCCTGTTGTGGATGCAAAGAAGGGTTGAGAAAAGTTTTCAGTTGTTGCAGGCGGGGGCTTTCCCGTGGGGATATAGATAGTTTCCGTCTTTGCGTTCTTATCCGGTGTGGCGGTCGTTTGCGCTATTCCTTTTTCGGAACTAAGCAGTGTTGATGCCAAAAGAAAGACCGCCCATTTCATCACTTTTCTCTCCCTTTTTATGTATTTGAATTCTTGGAAGGCGCAATCCACCCAATATTTCCATCCGCTCTGCGGTAAACGACGTTCAGCTGATCATGAGCCGAATTGTTAAAAAGCATCGCTTGCGAATCAGAAAGATCCAAATGCATGACAGCTTCACCCACAGTTAAGGTCGGAATTTCTGTAGTCATTTCCGCAATAATGAGTGGATTTTCACTCTCAACCTCATTTTCATTTTGTGAGCTGATCACATATTGAAAGGCAGGTTCTTTTGCGTAACGAGCCACATCTCGCTTTTTTGTATGATCAATCAATTTCTGCTTATGGCGTCTCAGGCGTTTTTCAAAAGTTTCAATGGCTTGTTCCAGACTTACATAGGCATCATTTGTTTCTTTATGCGCCCTTATGTAAATGCCGCACCCTACATGCATTTCAATATCGCACTTTATCATAAGCCAATCTTTAGAGAACGTTATTGAACATTCCAGGGGACTTAAATCATATTTTTTACTAATATCTTTAATTTTGTCTTCAGCTTGACGACGAAGCGCCTCACCGACTTCAATCTTTTTACCTGTAATTTGAATCTGCATGGAACCACCCTTCCTGTTTTATGTTATTTCTATATTTATGATAGATCGATTAGGGGTTTCAGTCAAATTTATATGCCTTAAAGAATTCCCCCTATGTATGCCTATCTGCTCCCATTGAAGCGATCCCCGAAGAGAGCATTTGTTAAGAGTTAGCTTTAAGACTCATACCCCTCAAAAAAATTGAGATCCAGTATAATATGCTCAAAATGTTAGTTGAGGTGATGAGTACAATGAGCCCAGTTCTCCTTAGTAATATCTTCCCAATATCAATAACCAGGACATAGTTTTTTTATTTGTTCATAGTTCTGATCTGAAGCATAGCATCTGTGACTAGCGTTCAAAGATCCTTTGCCGCAAATCGTGCTGGGAGGAGTAGAGGTCGTACATTTCACCAACCAATTGCACGCAACAGCGATTTGTTGGGTGGCTATAAACACGCAAAAACTCAAGGCTATAATTTGAAATATTTTCTTCTGCATCTTAATTCTTTCTTTATATGGGTTTTAGCGAGTACATTTCTCTGATTGGATCCAAAAAATGTCACTTTAGGTTTAGCAGCATAATTAATGAAACTTAAAATATCGTTAATGAGCTGCTTGATGTCTGTAGATGCGTTTTTTGAAAGGGCCGTATTTTGTTTCACATACAACGGTAATCTCTAATGCCTATTCACATAGGTCCACGGACGGGCATTCTTTTTTGGATTGCCTCTCATCGTTCTCAATGACAGAATAAGTTAAAATGAAAAATATAAATAATCCCTTATGGGCACCAACTCTACAACAAATCCAGAATGCTAATCTCACGTCCTTTATGCGTAAGGTTAACATGAGACATGGGACAAACCTCTCATCCTTTGAAGCTCTTCATGAATGGTCAATTAATCATGTTGGAGATTTCTGGCGGGCGGTCTGGGATTTTTGTGGATTAATCACATCCCAGAAAGGGAAAAGAGAAGTTCAACTTCCTCAAGGCATTTTTAAGCCTGAATTTTTTTCTGATGCCCTGCTTAATTTTGCAGAGAATTTGCTCCAATCGCGCGCCCTACATACCCCTGCCCTTATTTTCTGGGGAGAAGACAAGGTCAAACGAACCTTAACTTACGGGGAGGTTTACCAGGAAGTCGCGCGGCTTGCGGCCTATCTAAAGTCCCTCGGGGTGCAAAAGGGCGACCGCATTGCGGGCTATGTCCCGAACACACCCGAAGCCGTTATGGCTATGCTGGCGACAACGTCGCTGGGGGCCATATGGTCCTCTTGTTCCCCCGATTTTGGGGTCAGTGGCGTTCTTGATCGATTTGGCCAAATTACGCCCAAAATTCTTTTTATGGCTGATGGGTATTACTATAACGGCAAATGGTTTAATTGCTTAAATAAGGCTGCCGACATTCACGAAGGACTTCCAACCCTTGAGAAAATCATTGCTTTTCCTTATGGAGATCAGCCTCTCTCCCTAACTTCCCATTCCTGGCTTATCTCTTGGGATGAGGCACTCGCACCTTATCATGCTATAGAGGACATTGAATTTGTCCAAGTCCCCTTTAATCATCCCGCTTATATTATGTATTCTTCGGGAACAACGGACGTTCCAAAATGCATCGTTCATGGAGTGGGCGGGACACTTCTTCAGCATCTTAAAGAACATCAGCTACATTGTGACATTAAGCCTGGAGATCGTCTTTTTTATTTCACGACTTGTGGATGGATGATGTGGAATTGGCAGGTATCAGCCCTTGCCTCAGGGGCAACGCTTGTTCTCTATGATGGATCTCCCATGGTGTCTTCTGACCTCATTTTGTGGGAGCTTGCAGAAAATGAAGGCATGACACACTTTGGAACCGCTGCAAAATACATTGAAGCCCTCCACAAAGATACAGTTTATCCAAATATGGCATATGATCTTTCAAAACTACGAATGATCACTTCAACAGGTTCACCGCTTGTTCCTGAGAGCTTCGATTTTGTTTACGAACATATTTCGTCGAATCTATGCCTAGCCTCCATTTCAGGAGGAACGGATATCATTTCCTGCTTTGCTCTAGGCAATCCCATAGGACCTGTGTGGCGTGGTGAGCTTCAAGCACCTGGCCTTGGTATGGATGTCCAGGTTTTTGACCATGACGGTGAGTCTGTTATCAGAGAAAAAGGTGAACTCGTTTGCAGGAATCCCTTCCCTTCCATGCCTGTTTTCTTTTGGGGGGATAAGGGAGATCTTAAATACCATGCCGCTTATTTCGAGAAGTTCACTGACGTTTGGTGTCATGGAGATTATGCCGAGCGTACAGACCATGGGGGGTTTATTATTTATGGACGTTCAGACACCGTTTTGAACCCCGGAGGGGTGCGAATTGGAACGGCCGAAATTTACCGACAGGTTGAACAAATTCCAGGCGTTTTGGAAAGCCTTGCCGTAAGCCAAGACTGGGAGGAGGATGTTAGGGTTATCCTATTTGTTAAACTGCGCGAGGACGTGACCTTAACACCTGATTTCATTCAACTGATAAAGCAAAAAATACGACTCAATGCTTCTCCTCGCCATGTCCCCGCTAAGATTATTCAGATCAATGATATTCCACGGACAAAAAACGGTAAAATTGTTGAGCTGGCTGTCCGCCAGACGATCCACGGACGGCCTGTTGAGAATGTCTCGGCTTTGGCTAATCCAGAAGCATTGAAGTTGTATAAAAATTTAAAGGAACTCAAGGAAGACTAAAAGGGCAAAAAAAAGCCCACCGGAGAGGCGGGCTTTTGTTGGGTTAACGCTAGTAAATTTTAATCTATACTCGTCGTAGGATTGTCGGCTGGTTCTTTTTCTTTTTCTTTCTCTTTTCCATCTTCTTTTCCTTGACCGTCTTCAATGACTTTCGAGGAAGTTGAAGGCGCAGGTGCCGCTTCAATCAGTAAAGGGGACCCTCCTTCATCAATCATCAGGATGTTTT